>JAEXGX010000376.1 GCA_023450535.1 Pseudomonadota bacterium
GGGAAGGCTCGAGCCCGGTCTGCTCGCGAAAGGAGTCAAGCGTCACCAGCTTTTCCTCGCGTGAGGCGGGATCCCACAGCACCACATTGGGAGCAAGACATTGCCGCAAATCCTTGTCCATGCCCAGAATCACCACGGGACGCTCGCTCTTGCCCCGCGCGGCCAGAGAAGCGATGCAGTCGTCCGCCTCGCAAGCCTCCGATACAATGCAGTGTAGTCCGAAAGAGGCTACCATGCGCTTCATGGGTTCGACCTGCGCCACCAGTCCTTCGGGCGCGGCAGGGCGATTGGCCTTGTAAGTGGGCAACAGTTCGTGACGAAAATGCTTGCCGGGGCCGTCGAGAATGAAGGCAAAATATTCCGGACGCTCTTCTTTAAACAGCCTGAGCAGCACTCTGCCCACGATATACAACGCGCCCGTGGGCAGGCCGTCGGAACGGGACATGTTGGCATTGGCAAAAAAACCACGGTACAAAAAGGCCGTGCCGTCCATAAGATACAAAGGCTCGACGTCGAACCCCAGGCGCTGTTTCAGGGACATGAACACTCCGGGTGTGGATGGTTGATTTCTTTATTCTAGCTTCAAGACGGCGCTATCACAAGATCGAAAGAAACCAGGCGACAGCGGCGGCACAAAAGGAGACTTGAAATATCGCCTGTACCTTGGCGGCATTTTTTTCCGCTCCTCCGCTTTTACTCCGCCTCTTTGCCGGTTTTCCCGCCCCCCAGAGGAAAACTGTTCGCCTCACAAACGTCGAAAACTTGACAAAATTTTCCCTCTCTCGTGCAGCTCTATCAATAATATACTGTAATTTATATATAAAAAACTACAGGCACACATCATGCATATTTCAGCATGCATTGCGAGGTTCCGCCGCGATGCATACATTTCATCACCTCAAGGGGAACGCCATGAGCAATCATCTGGACTACGAAATCAATAAAGAACTCGGCGAATGCTACCTGTTCATGGGCGAACTGGACAAGGCCGAAGACTATTACTCCAAAGCAGCCGCGAGCAGCGAAGAGCAGCCTGATCCTTATATGGGGCTGGCCACCATCGCCATGCAGCGCGGCGATATGGACAGCGCGCTGACCAACTACAGCAAGGCCGTCACCATTCAGGAAAGCGACAAGGCTCTGACCGGCCTGGGTCTGGTGCATATGAACCAAAATGCCCATGAAAAAGCCTTTTCTCTGTTCAGCCGCGCCCTGGACATCAATCCGGCCAATGCCGTGGCACTGGGCTGCCTGGTAAAAGAAGGCTATACCCTGCAACGCGTGGAGGAAATTCTTCCCTACCTCTCCGCCAGTCTGGAAGCGACCAACGAGGAAAACACCCGCATTACCCTCGCCGGATGTTTGCTTTCCCTCAACCGCAAGGATGAGGCGCGCAAATACCTGAGCGATGTTCTGGCGGCCAATCCCAACAACTCCAGCGCACAGGAACTGTACGATTATATCGCGGCATAACCCCGCATCACGGCCCCATGCGGGCGATGAACAGACATACAGAAAAGCCGTTTTCTACGCCCGACAATATTCGGGCGTAGAAAACGGCTTTTCTCACAGAGCAGTTCAACATTAAAATTGTGCAGATCGAGACACGATGCTCCGGTTCGCAGGTTTTACGCCTCCGCCAGAGCTGAATGCCGCAAGTAAATTGCGGCTGCTTCAGCGTCGCGGCGGAACCTCATGCTGTTCGACTCCACAAGTATTTCAACTTTGAAATGCTCCAGCTGCATTTTGCGCGTAAAGGCATCTGTACGTCAGGACGTCAGGCCCCATACTCTGGCCCGCAAAGCGTAATATGATGCTCTCCCTGCCTCTTGCCAAGCTCTGCCGCCCGGAGCTATATTTTTCTTTTTTCCACTCCAGCCAAAGGTTCCCCATGCTGGCCATTCTCGACTACAAGGCAGGCAATCAGACCAGCGTTCTGCGTGCGCTCTCTTCCCTTTCCCTTCCCGCCCGTATTACGGCCTCTCCCGCCGAGCTTTCTTCTGCTTCCGGCATTATCTTTCCCGGCGTGGGCGCGGCGGGTCAGGCCATGAACCAACTGCGGGACACCGGACTCGACGCCCTGCTCCGTGACCTGGTGGCTTCCGGCAAACCGTTGCTCGGCGTCTGTCTCGGCTGCCAGATTCTCCTTGAACGCAGTGAAGAAAACAATACCGAAACCCTGGGCATCCTGCCCGGTTTCTGCCGGCGTTTCGACCCGACCCTGAACGACGGGGGCGAGCCGCTGCGCATTCCGCATATGGGCTGGAACGCCCTGCATATCAAGCAGAGCGACTGTCCCCTGTTTGACGGTATCAGGGACGGCACACCCTTCTATTTCGTGCACAGTTATTACCCCGAACCCGCCCCGTCATTAACGCTCGCCACCTGCGGCTACGGGAATGAATTCGCCGCCGTGTTCGGCCGCCCCGGCCTGTGGGCCGCCCAGTTCCATCCGGAAAAAAGCGGCGATGCCGGTCTGCGCCTGCTGCACAATTTCTACGCTTTCTGCCATGCGCACAGCGAGGCCCGCCATGCCTAGTTCTCTTTGCAAACGCCTCATTCCCTGCCTGGACGTGCGCAATGGCCGCCTGACCAAAGGCGTAAAATTCCAGGGTAACGAAGATATAGGCGATCCTGTGGCCACGGCCCGCCGCTATTATGAACAGGGCGCGGACGAAATCGTGTTCTACGACATCACAGCCTCCGCCGAGGGGCGGGGCATCTTTCTGGACGTCGTAGAGCGCGTGGCAAAGGAAATATTCATCCCCTTCTCGGTTGGCGGCGGCATTTCCAGCGTGGAAGACATGCGGGCCGTGCTGCTCGCCGGGGCGGAAAAAATTTCGCTCAACTCCGCAGCAGTTAAAACCCCTGAACTCATTTCACAGGGGGCGCTGGCCTTCGGCTCGCAAGCCGTGGTCGTGGGCATGGATGTGAAGAAGGTAGAAAAAAATCCGGCCCAGCCTTCAGGATATGAAGTCGTCATCCACGGCGGCCGCACACCCACCGGGCTGGATGCACTGGCCTGGGCCGAACGCTGTGAAAGCCTGGGCGCGGGGGAATTCTGCATCAATTCCATTGACGCGGACGGCACCAAGGAAGGCTATGAACTTACCCTGACCCGCATGATTGCCGATGCCGTGGGCGTGCCCGTCATTGCCTCGGGCGGTGCGGGCAAACCGGAACATCTGGTAGAAGCCGTAACCAAAGGTCATGCCTCCGCCGCGCTGATCGCATCCATGGTACATTACGGGGAATACGATATCCCCGGCCTCAAACGCTACATGGCCGGGCGTGGCGTCACTATGCGCCCGGCGTGAACAAGCCGGAAAATGCCTCTCGCGCAAAAAAGAAAAAAACGAAGGCCGACGCTGCTCTGAACACCTTCGTCAAACTCAGGCAGACAGCCCGCCTGAAGCTTTTCCTGCTCAAATACGCGGGAACGCTTCGGGCGGGCCGTCTGCCGTTTATTGCACCGCAAATCAGGATATTTTAAATATACGCGAAAGTTCCTGCAAAACCGCTTTTATATCAACTGGTTTTGCAAAATGTCCATTCATTCCCGCATTCAGGGCATTGTCCACATCCTCACTGAACGCATTTGCGGTCATGGCATATATCGGCACCGTCCGGGCATCGGATCGGGCACTGGCTCGCAATGCTCTGGCCGCCTCATATCCATCCATGACCGGCATCTGAATATCCATCAGAACAAGACTGTAATACCCCTGTGGAGAAGCAAGAAAACGCTCCACAGCCTCTTCCCCGTTTTCCGCACAATCAATTTGCGCACCAGTCACGTTAAGCAGCTCAAGCGCTATTTCACGATTGAGCTCATTATCCTCAACCAAAAGGAAATGCTTCCCTGTGCAGTCCACGGCGGGCTCGTTCTGCGCTTTTTCAGCAGTGGAGATTCCGCCTCCCGTGACGACAGACAACAAAACATCATAGAGGTCAGATTCAAACAGCGGCTTTGATATAAATGCGTTGGCTCCGGCCTCGCGCGCCTCTTTCTCGATTACTTTCCAGTCGTAGGCGGAAATAATGATAATCAGAGTATCCGGCCCGATTTCTTTCCGTATGCGCCGAGTCACTTCAACACCGTCCATCTCCGGCATCTGCCAGTCGACGAGGCATACATCATAGTCTCTGTATGCTTCATGCTCCTCCAGAACCAGCCGCACCGCTTCCGGTCCGGACTCTATCCAGTCTGCATTAATACCCATTCCTTTAAGCAGCAGGCTGACGTGGGTACAGGTATCCTTCTCGTCATCTACTATCAGCACTTTAAGCGCATCCAACTGCCATTTCTTGTGATGGGTTGCTTCTTCAGGCATTTCAAAGGTCAATTTCACTGTAAACGTGGAACCTTCTCCAAGTTTGCTCTCCACATGGATAGAACCGCCAAGCAGGCCAACCAGGTTATGGGTAATCGCCATTCCCAGGCCGGTTCCGCCGTATTTTCGGGAAATCGTACTATCCTCCTGCTCAAACGGCCGGAAAAGACGCTCCATAAATTCCTCACTCATGCCTATTCCCGTATCACTCACCGTGAATACAAAGTAGGCCCTGCCATTCTTCACGGCTGCCTGCCGGGCTTCCAGCCGTATTGTTCCCCCCTGCGGGGTAAACTTGACCGCATTAGAAAGAAGATTCAGCAAAATCTGATTGACGCGCAAAAAATCGCCGATATACGTCTCTTGCGTTACATCTTCCACATTACAGGTAAAAATCTTCCCCTGTTCCTTTGCCTGCGGGTAAATGATGGAAACAACCGACTCTATGAGCTGTCGCAGTTTAAACGGCTCATAGATGATAGAAAATTTTCCTTCCTCAATCTTTGCCATGTCAAGCATATCATTGATCAGTGCCAGCAAGTGCCGGGAAGAGAATGCTATTTTTGAAAGACAGCCCTCTATCCTGTTGCGATCTGTAATATGCGCACTTGCAATTGTTGCCATCCCAATAATCACATTCATCGGTGTACGGATTTCATGAGACATTTGTGAAAAAAAATTTCTTTTGGCATTGCTGGACTTCTGTGCAAGGAGAAGCGCATCTTTAAGCTCGTGCTCTCTTATCCGCAGAGCTGCCGTATTCATTCTCTCCATCCTATTTATATATATAATAAGAAATATCACAATAAAGGAGAACACAAGTGTCCTTATTATGGAGTAATTTGATGCAGTTACTGAATTTTTTAACAAACTGAATATCTTAGAATCAGAAAATTCAACAATATCAGCCAAGCGTTCATCAAAGATATCATAAAGATAATAAATATTTTTATTCAAATATTCCAGGATTTCTGCTTCTGTACGCCCATCCATAAACCTGATGAGCTTGTCCTGAGCCACTATCAATTCATTCATGGCATCGCGCAACGCGATAACGTCATTTATTGGCCCAAGATACCGCTCAAAAATAACATCTAGTGCCTTTTTTTGTGTAGCATAACGGTCTTGAAAGAATTCATGTATAGTATCAACATTTTTTATATTATAGCTCAAAACAATACCAACAAAACGCTTCATTTCCAGTGCACGTGACCGCATGGCTCTAGCGGTATTTGTGACCTTGTACGGGTGTTCGTACATATCTTCTGCGGTTTTCTTCATTTCTCTAACCATAAAAATATCCGTTATCGCGGACAACATAACAATCAGACAAAGGATGATGACAAACTTTGCCGATTGTATATTTTTACTTATGAATCTTTCCGTGACATTTTTAATATATGATCCTGGCTTCATACGTTTTTATCTCATTCTTGCCTAAAATTACATCTATGTTGCCCGTGAGTGGCAACCCTTATTATCAACGCAAAGTTCCAGACATGATCCTTTTATCTACCAAATTATCATGCCGAATTAACATATTTTTTATGTAATACTCCACATTGACGCGTCAATTTGAAACATTTTTGCCAAAAATATTTCAAATTGGTACAGCTACTGCATGCCCCCCACCTGAAAAAAAATTCAAGGAGGAGGAATCGTGTAGTAAAAATAAATTTTTGATAGTAATAAATTTCTACACTTTTTCATGTAGAGAGAGAGAGAGAGAGAGAGAGAGAGAGAGCTAACGGTATATTCAATGTAAATTTATATATTATTAACAAATAACATGTTAATAACAACTTCCTATAGTCATCATAAAAACATTTCATGGCTCAAAAAAATTCTTTTCGCAAAACAACAAACAACTACATATATTGTCACAATACATCCATATATTGTGTGTAAATATTCATGCCATAAGGAATTATCCGCATCAAGCAAAAAGCGAGGAAACTTGCCAAAAAAAGTTTCCTCGCTCAGACTGATAAAAAAACTCTTTGGGGGCTTCAGCCACCCACCGGTTCCCGTGTCGCCGACGGAACGGCACGAAATAACTTACTTCACGGCAACGCTTACCCCTTCATCAATGCCGGAAGCAGCGTAGACAACACGGGGAAAGCCATAATGATTCCCAGGCAGAGAAGCAGCGCAACGACGAAGGGTATGGACGCCCTGTACATTGTGCCCAGCGAGACGGAGGCCACTTCTTTCATAACAAAAAGGTTGATGCCAAAGGGCGGCGTGATGGATGCCATGTTATCAAGGATAACGATAATCACCCCGAACCAGATCAGATCCCATCCGAATACCTTGGCAATGGGCACGAAAATCGGCACGCAGATGAGCAGCAGCGGCATGGAGGGCAAGAAGCAGCCCAGAACCAGGAATACCATAACAATAGCCAGCATCACCACCACGGAAGGCAGTTCCATGGCGGCGATGGAATTGGCCAGCACCATGGGAATGCGCGTCATGGCCATGAAATAGCTGAGCACAATGGCCCCGCACAGCACGGTGAAACACATGGAAATGAACTTGGCGGACTCCTTCAGCGTACTCACAAAATCCTTCACACTCAAACGGCGCAAAAGCAACGCCAGAATCAGCGTACCGCACGCGCCGATGCCACCACCTTCCGTGGCCGTGAATACACCCCCGTAAATGCCACCAATGACCAACACAAAGATGAGCATGATCGGCAAGCCGGATTTTAACGAGGCCAGACGTTCCGGCATAGGCGATTTGGGCAAGCGCGGCGCGAGTTCCGGCTTGAAGAACACCATCAGCCACACCGCCAGCATGAAACACCCCATGCACACGAGGCCGGGAATAATGCCCGCGATGAACAGATCGCCGATGGACTGCTGGGCCAGCACTCCGTAAATGATGAAGGTAGTGCTGGGCGGAATAAGACAACCGATGGTGCCGGAGCAGGCCAGCGTGCCCACGGCAAGGGTGTCATCATAACGGTATTTGCGCATTTCCGGCAGGGCAATGGCGGCCATGGCAATGGCTCCGGAAAGAGTGTCCCCCACCACGGCTCCGAACAGCGCGCAGGCCACCACACTGCCCATGGCCAGCCCGCCGCGCAAATGCCCCATCCACTTGCGAGCGCAATTATAGATATCTTCCCCAAAGCGCGCATAAAAACACAAATAGCCCATGAGCATGAAGAACATCAGCGGAGCCCAGGCGTAACTGCCCGCCGTGGCGTACAAGGCTTTGCCCGTAGTGCCGAAGGAAGCCGGAATGCCCTTGATCTGTCCGATGAACACCAACCCCGTCACGATGAGCGCAAAGGCCACAGGCACGCCGAGAAAAAACAGTACGAAGAGCAGCACCAGCCCGATGATGCCCACAGTCACGCTGGACATGCCGGGAATCTTGTGCGTGGCCAGCCACCACATAAAGATCACGCCCGCCACAGCCGCCGCTATGCCTAATGCCGCGTTTCTTCGGCCCGCCAGACGCACGGCATCCGCCAACCGGGTCAGAAACTGATACAGCATGGCCACAGCCAGCAGACAGAATCCGAGGCTGGCGAAATAGATAAAAGGCCACAGGGGGATGCGCAGTACCAGGGTAACCGAAGACGTTTTCAGACCGTATTTCCAGGTCGTCCACGCACAAAGCAATGCAATGACGATGGACCACAGTCCGGTGACGGTTTCCAGTAACGCACGGGCGGGATTGCTCAGGCGAGAAGTAAGAATATCCATGGTCACATGGCTTTTCTGCCACTGCGTTGCCGCGATGGAGGAAAACACCACAACCACCATAAGCAGTTCGGTCAGTTCCACGGTGCCGGGCACCGACTTGCCGAACACGTAACGTAAAAATACGTCGGCAAAGGTCAGCACCACCATAAGCATGAACACGCCCATGCCCGCAGCACTGAGAAGGGAAGAAAACCTGTTCGCCGGGGCAAGCAGCCGTGCAGCCTTGTCCAGAATACCGCCGGACGCGGTATGAGGGGCGCTCTCCATATCCTGATCCTCATGTTATAAGTATGGGAGTCCGGGGGAGATACTCTCCCCCGGCAGGGCACGGGGCAACGCCCCGGCTTATCAGCTTTTTCGCTTGTAATGCCAGCCTACTTGGCGCGTTGCATGAAAATCTCCATGGAATGGCTGTCCTTCCACGGCCTGGCGTACTGCACCTGCAACTCTCGCATGCGCGCGGCCATGGCTTCGCCGGGGTATCCCGCCTTGGTCACGATCTCCACCCATTCAGCGGTCACGGGTTCGACACGCTTGTCGATTTCAGCGTATTCTGCGTCAGTCAGCACATGCAGTTCGCCGCCCATCTCCTTCATCCAGGTATTCAGGCTCTGATACGGCAGAGTATTCCAGAATTCAGAAAACACCTTGCGTCCGTATTCACCGGATACACTGTCGATGACCTGCCGCAGATCTTCGGGCATACTGTCGTACACATCCTGATTCATCATCACGCAGAATACGAAACAGGTAGTTTGGATCGCGGTGACATGCTTCACCACATCGCCCAGACGGCGGGAGACAAGCAAATCATAGTCGCAAGTAGCTGCGTCAATAACCCCCTGCTGAAGGCTGGTGAACACGTCGGACATGGGAATACTCACCACGGAAGCGCCCAGTTCGCTCATCTTCCGGGCTACCTGATAGTCACCGAGCACATTGATTTTCTTGCCCTTGAAATCGGCAAGACTTGTGATCGGCTCCTTGCTGCCGACCAGCATACCCACGGTCTGAGCATGGGTGAAGAGCAACTTTACCCCGTCAAATTCCTTCATCACTTCTGGAAAGGATTTCTGCATTTCCAGCACCCATGTCGTGGGGTCTTCCATGGACACGCCGGGGCTGGCGATGGTGAACACCCGCTCGTGGAAGGGGAACTGCCCCACGGCCACGTCGTAGCTGAACTCGGCCATGTCGGCCACGCCTGTCTTGACGGATTCAAAGGCGTCGGCTTCCTTGCTCAGGGCTTCAGCAAAATAAGGTTCCACCTTAATGCGCCCGCTGCTGCGCTTTTCCAATTCCTCAATCCAGGGTTTGAGAGCGTAGTTCCAGCGATTATGAATGGGCGGAATGGGCAGATTGAGGCTCAGCACATATTCCGCGTCAGCAGCGTGGGCCGCTTCGGGGGCGGACACGCCGGGCAGGCAGAGCAGCGCGGCCAGCAGACCGGGCAACAGCTTTTTCATAATTCTCTCCTTGTATGCTCGCCCCGTCCGGCATGAACGGGGCATAATTGCTTATAAAAAGGTATGCAAAGGGAACTTAAAGGAAATGCAGGCTCCGGGGCAGGCCAGACGGCAACATCCGCAGTGCCAGCATTCATCCGGGTAGGCCACTTCAGGTGCACCGTCCCCGGCTTTGAGAATCAGCCCGGGGCAGCTTGCCACGCATTCGCCGCAAGCCTGACAGTGCCCGCAGTGCAGACAACGTTCCGCTTCGGCCTGCGCGGATTCCGGCGCAAAGCCCTTGTCCAGTTCCTCAAAGGCCAGCCAGGTGTCGCGGGCCGCGAGATTCACGGTATTATTCCGCGATGCCTGCGCATGATAGGTGATATTGACAATCTCCCCGAACTCCACTTCATGCGGAATGCCCTTCATTTCCGGGCGTTCCAGCACAAATCCCCCCTTCTCATCAATCCACACGTCAAGAGGCAGCCCTG
This sequence comes from Pseudomonadota bacterium, assembly GCA_023450535.1. Lineage (GTDB taxonomy): Bacteria > Desulfobacterota > Desulfovibrionia > Desulfovibrionales > Desulfovibrionaceae > Mailhella. The sequence continues at coordinate 9,996 of JAEXGX010000376.1, forward strand.
CTTCCTCGCCGTTCAGCCACGCGTGAATATCAAAGGCGGCGGCGCGGCCCGCGGCAATGGCGGCAGATACCAGTGAAGGGCCGCTGGCACATTCCCCGGCCGCGAACAGACCGGGCAGGGATGTCGCAGAGTGCGCCGCCTTCACACAGCCGCGCGGGGTTCTTTCCACCCCGTCCTCTCCCTCGAGCAGATCCAGATCCGCCATAAGGCCGCTGGCGCAAATGACCACATCAGCCTCCACGCGCAGTTTACTGTCTGGCACGAACTCGGCGCGCAAGGCACCCTTTTCGTCGAAAGAGAAGGAAGACACGGCATTCGCCGTTACCGCGCACACCGTATTTCCTTCCCCGTATTCAAGGGAAGCGGCCAGATACCCGGTATGCAGAACGATGGATTCGTCGTCCGCCTGCGCTACTTCAGCCTGCGGCACGCGCATGGCGTTCCGTGACTCCAGACAGATCAGGCTGGTTTGCGCCGCGCCCAGGCGGCGCGCGGTAAAGGCACAGTCAAAGGCCACTCCCCCGCCGCCGAGAATGGCTACCTTTTTTCCGGCCAGACTCCTGCGCGAAAGATTGGCCTCGCGCAAAAAGGAGACTGCGGGCAGAGCGCGTTCAATGCCGGGGATGTTCAACATGCGTTCCTTGCGGTTGCCCACAGCGAGCAGACAGGCGTCATAACGCTCCATAAGTTCGCGCAGGCTGACGTCGCGCCCTACCTCAGTATTGGTCAGCACCCGGACGCCGAGGTCGAGAATAAGCCCCAGTTCCCGATCCACCACATCCTTGGGCAGGCGGAAATCCGGAATGGACTGGCGCGGTACGCCGCCCGCCACGGGTGCAGCCTCGAATACCGTGACTTCATGCCCGAGCAGGGCAGAGAAGTAGGCGCAACCCAAACCCGCCGGGCCGGAACCGACCACGGCTATTTTTTTGCCGCTGGGCGGCAGAGACGACAAACGCCTGAATCCCGCCGCACCCGCATCTGCCGCAAAACGTTCCAGCGAACGGATGGATAACGCCTGGTCATACTGCCTGCGGTTGCACGCTTCCTCGCAGGGATGAGGGCACACACGGCCCGTTACGCCGGGAAAGGGATTGCTCGCGTGCAGCAGATACAGAGCGAAGGAAGGATCTCCTTCGGCTATGGCGCGTTCCATTTTCTGAATGGGATTCCCCAGAGGACACTTGTTTTCACAGGGCGAGGTACGGCCTTGCCCTGTATGTCCGTCGTTGCGGACAAAGATCTGTTTGGTTTCTTTGCTGAAAACGGGAGGCATCTCCGACTCCTTGCGGGTAAAAAATTAACTTTTTGCCGGTCTTCGGAGGATGGAATCTTTACGGGGAACCGTGCTGATACAAAGGCGGGAAAGTCATCTTGGATTTGCTCCCGCAAATCCGCTTAAGCCGCACTTCCAGTGCGGCGAAAGACAACATGTATCCACGGCTGGCGTCACTTCACCTCGTGAAGCATAGCTTCACTCGGTTCCGCTCCGCGAAACCTTTCTTCCGCTCCTCGCCCCCCTCCATGCCGCATTACCATGCGGCGGGGGGTCGTCGCTCCAAGCTCGCTAACGCTCGCACTTCCGGCAGCTGGGGGAATGCCACTCGCAGCACGGCGCTCCGTTCCTGCGGGAGACGACGAGCAGCTTGTCGTCATAAGAAGAGTCAGCTTCGGGATAATCGGAGCGACGGTAGACAAAACGGGTTTCCTTGCGTTCCTGCGAAGCCAGAACGGTCAAAATGCAGGTGCGCAGCAGATGGAAGGATTCATGCGCGCGCATCAGCTCGTGCAGGTTGGCGGCCATGACCTCACCCATTGTTGATTCCACAAGGGCCAGCTTGGCCAGCGCAGTTTCCATGCCCTTTCCACTGCGCACATAGCCCATGTAATAATTCATCACCTGACGAATGGCAGCTTCAAACTTCTCCTGCCGGATACCGTCCCGAACATGCAACGGGTGGAATACACGCGCCTTTTCCGCTTCCAGTTCCGCATCTAATTCGGCCTCGTCTGTGGAATTCTGTGGCGGGAAGAGCTTCTGTTCCGCACAAAACGCTGCTGCATGCCCTCCGGCGATATGCCCGCTGCAAAGAGAACCGGAAAAGTCGTGGAACATACTCCCGCCGAACAGCCCCCGGACCGCGCGGGTCTCAAAATTGTTCTTCAGATACATGATCCCGTTGACGTAGATTTCTGAAAGTTCCACTTCCATGGGCTTGGCGCTGAAGTCGATGCCCGCCTGTTCGCAGTAGTCGTTCCAGGTTTCCTTGTCGCCGGGCATGCTGTCATGCTGGAGATGACGCAAAATATCCTTGTCGATATGGGTAAGATCCAGCACAAAGGGCGGGCCGTTGCCTTCAGCCTGTTCCCGCGCGGTGCCCTGCACAAGCAGACAGCGCGGCCCCACTTCCATCATGGGATGGTATTTGGCCATGTAGCGCTCGCCCAGAGCGTTGATGCCCTTCGCTCCGCTGGAAGTGATGCCGTTCATGCCGGGGCAGCCCCAGCCCTTGGGGATCAGCGTGGCTTCCTGTTCTGTATCCAGGGTGATGATTTCAGCGCCGGCCTCGTAGCCCAGCGCGATCTGACTCCCGGTAATAAAGGGTGAAAACGCGCTGTTAAAAGCGTTAAGGGAAGAATTGACCGTGACCCTGCCCGCCAGCCTGCCCAGCGCCAGCACCACGGCGCGGGCGCGGATGACATGGAAACTTCCGTCCAGCACATTGAAACCCGCCGCGCCGACAATACGCCCTTCCCGGACCAGAAGCTTCGTGCACTGGAAATATTCCAGAACATCCACACCTCTGGAACGGATCAGCCCACCCAGGCGGCGCTTGATATATTTGCCGTTGTTGATGTGTGTCCACCAACTGCCCGGCTGCCCGAACCCGGTAGTGCGGTAAAAGGAACCGTCCGGATTGTGCAAAAATTCGATATCCAGGCTCTTGAGCATGGCGATCATCTTCGGCATGGCTTCCAGCCACTGCGTCACCTGCTCCGGCGTATACCCCGTCATGGGTGTGCAATAGAAACGAATGGCCGTTTCCGCGTCATCGCCGGGCGCGCCGGTATTCAGCACGGCCATGAAATGATCATTGCCGCCGCCGAGCGAACCGCAGCTTTCCAGCTTGCCCTTGTCCGCCAGCAACACCCGGACGCCCTTCCCGCTCGCGGCAAGGGCTGCACCGCAACCGGACGCCCCTGCCCCCAGAATAAGGACATCGGTCTCGTGCGTCGTGGAACAGACATCCACTGGATATTCCATAAGAAAACCTCCTCACTTTCTTTCCGACTCTGGTATCGCTTATGGACTTTTTGAGGAGGTTCAAATAGTGCGTTTGCGTCATTTTTTGTATTTTTTTTCACTTTCCCTGTGCACATTTTTTACAGGAAACAGCACCTACGCAATCAGTTTTTTTGGTTATCCTGTAAATGCCTGCACATACCAATTGCTTCCAATCAACGGGGGTCTTATGCTTGGGATACACCGCAACGGAACATGCTACGTCGCCAAGGAGTTTTCTTGAAAAAAGCACTCTGCTGTCTCTTGCTCGGCGCGGCGTTGTCGCTTGGGCTTCCCCCGGCATCCGCCCGGGAAATGCCTCTACCGGCACCTCCCGGCTACAATGGGCAGTACCCGTCTCCGCCGTATACACCGGGTTATCCTTCCGCACCTCATTCCCCGCAGGCGCCCCTCCCTGACCGGCCCTTCCCCGACATACGGCCCTGGCCGGGCCACCCGCCGCAACGACCCGACAGGCCAAAACCGGAATATCCCATAGAGCCTATTCCGCCGAACAGGCCGGACTATCGCCCCGAGCCTGATTTCCAATACCCGGCGCGCCCCCACCCAGGCGCACCGTTCCCCGGTCTGCGTCCCTGGCCGCAGCGGCCCGATACGCCGTTCCCGGACAGGCCGAAACCGAATCGCCCCACAAGGCCCGTTCCGCCGGACAAGCCGGACTATGACCCTGATCCTGGTTTTCAGTACCCGCCAAGGCCGTACCCCGGCGCCCCCTTCCCTGGTCTGCGCCCCCGGCCGGAACGGCCTCCACGTCCACCTCAGTTTTTGCCGCAATACCCCGGCAGACCGGGCGGAAACGTCTATATCTACAGAGTGCCGGAGCGGTAATCCCATTCCGACCGACATATTAACGTCGAAAGCGCTCCGGCAAATACCGGAGCGCTTTCAACAAGCCTACTTCACAACCATCCGGAATTTCAGGACGCTCCAGCCAGTTCATCCAGACGGGTGCGGTCGAGGATGCGCAATTCATGCCGGGTAAATTTGCCCAGTACATGCATATCCCGCAGGCGGCATAAAATACGGGTCAGAGTAGTGCGGTGCATGCCCAGCAACCGGGCCAGCTCCTGCTGGGTCATGTCCGGTGCGAAACAATCGCAGCCCCCGTGACGCTGCGCCAGTTCACGCACCACGCGGCACACCTGGGAGACGGAATCCGCCAGTGCCGATTCCGCCAACCGCTGGGAATGGATGACCAGATGCACACACAGCGACTGCACCAGGTTGATCATCAGATCGGGGTGTTCCGCTGCAAAACGCTCGTCTGTCAAAAGCGCCGCGTCGAACAGTGCCACTTCGGCAGGTTCCGTACAGGTGACCACGGTATTTTCCACGTCGTCGGCCACGACAGAAGGCACGTTCATGAGTGATCCCGGCCCCGCATACAAAATAGTGCGCTCTTCTCCGGCCCGGCCCACATAGGAAAGGCGTATCCGCCCGGACATGACGTAATAAAAGCTGGGCTTGCCCCCCTCCCCTTCATTCATGCCCGCGCCGATATCAATGGTCTGTCCCTTGCGGAAGCGGCGGCGCGAGGCAAGATGCAACACCCGTTCCCACGGAGAATTGAGCCTGCCTACGGTAGAACCTTTCATTAACACGGAACTTTGCACAAAAGGACAATGCGGGGAGTTTGCCATGAGATGGCCTCCTGTTCACCGGCCAAGAGCAATTTCATTGTGAAATTGCTCTTGACGTCGAGGGTAACGAGACTCCGCCGCGGCACCGGAGTAGCCGCAATTCACTTACGGCATCCACCCGACGAGCGTCCCGCAGGGGCGTACAGGCATGGACAACAAAGCAAGCTCCGGCTTCAGGCGTGAAACTTATGGGCCAGAACATTGTGTCCCGACTATGGATAATTCCAATTAAACTGCTCAAGGAAGAAAAGCTGCCGCCCCGCGCCAGTAATTAAACAACATGCCCGCGAATTGAATGCAACTGCTTATTCAATTCGCGGGCATTGGTAATATCCGTACAATGCTCGGGCAACCCCGGAAGCAGTTATTTATTCATGTCCTGCAAGCAGCCGCGTACAAAAGCCACAGCGGAAGAGGAATCCGTCACCTCGCCCCGAATCTGAGCCTGAAGCAGGGCTTCACGGATAATACCCACTTCCGGTCCCGGAGGCAGGCCGGTAAATTCCATGATCTCGTTACCGTTGAGCAGCGGTTCCACCATTTCCAGCGGTTTTTCCGCACGCTCAAGGTATTTGAGATTATGATTGAAATTGGTGTAGTTGCCATCCGCCTGCGCCTTGATATTAGCGCGGGCCATTTCAATCAGCCGTTCGGTGTCCGGCAGGGAGCGGAAACGGCGGATACCGCGATCCGTCATCATGGACTGGAAACGCAACTGGTTGCGCACCAGGGCGCAGATGGTATCGATGTCTTCCGGGTCAAAGTGCATACGGCGCAAAATCTTGCGCGTCACCTTCGACCCCACGCGGTGATGCTGAAAAAAGGTCCAGCGCGTACCGTTGCGTTCCGCCGTATACAGCTTGCCCACATTCTGGAAAAGTACGGCGACCACGCCGATCCAGTCGTGGTGCAATTTTTCTTCCGGATAGTAGCGCATGCAGTCGATGGTATGCTGGAATACGCTCTGTTCCTCATCCAGCAGCTTGCCCTCATTCTGACGCAACGAGGCAAGCGCGGCGACTTCAGGGATAAGCCCGGGCAGGATGGCGGAATCCGCCAGCAGTTGCACAAAACGCCACATATTTTCCGCTGCGACCTGCCGCCATTCGCGTACAAATTCGCTGGCAGGCACATAGTCGGCAATACGGCCCGACGCCTGCACAATAGCTACCCAGGTGGCGGAATCCACGGGCAAATCATAGTTTGCTGCCATGCGCAAAACCCGGATCGCCAGCGTATAATTGCGGGCCAGTGTCAGTTGGGGAATCCCCGCCAGACGGACGCAACCGCAGCTTACGTCTTCAATTACCTTGTCGGAATTAAGAAAGCTGCTCAGGCGCATGACAGCGCCGTACTTTTCTTCCGAAGCGGTGCGCAGGGCTTCCTGCATGTGCGGAGTTATGCGGCGCACCACCATTTCCGGGTGCGACGCGTCGCTGACGTCAGTGGGATAAAAACGGTACAGAACACCTGTTTCTTCACTGAGCAAGGTGCCTATAACCTCTTCTTCAGAACTGCGTACAAGATTGGGAAACAGCTTGCCCAATGTTTCAAAATCAAGCTCGCAGGCAATGTCCAATTCCTTGAGCCCGGTCATCTCATGCAACTGGGTCTGAAGGGAGGTATTGATGATATATGCGTCGTAACCATTGCGCAGAATGGTTTTACACAGACTGGTCGCTTCTTTGGTGGGCATGGAACGCTCCTTTCAATTACCGGCTTCCCGCCGAGCTGCCGGAGTCTCGCACATTTTCACCCGGACGGCAATGCAGGGAACCCAGCAGTCCTCGACTCAAGTCAGGCCTGGGTACGAATCAACGGAACCACGCCTTCCGCATCCAGTACTTCATTCAACGCTTCTCGCGCGCGTTCCGACGGCCTGAGCAGCCCGCTGCCCGCCAGAGCTCCGGCGGCCACGTTGACTGAAGCTTCAGCTTTGAGGATCTCGCCCGGCGTTTCCAGCGAAAGCCCCAAAATATCCACACGATCCTCCAGCATAGCCTTTTTGCGTTCCCATGCTTCCGCCTGTTCGCGCATGCGGCGTTCACGGTCATCGCGCGTACTGGCAAGATACAGATGCAGTTCCTCCATGCGGGTTTCGCGCGCCTTTTTGGCGGCCAAAGACTGCCGCAACCAATCTTCAATGCTTTGCCGCACGGAGGGAGAACTCTCCCGAAGGACGCGGCTGATATCCAGATTGGGCAACTCCGGCCCTTCCAGCTTTAAATCCTCATTTTTGCGCATGATGCCTCCTATGCTTTCAACACATCACGAGCATGACGCCTGAAACATCTTGCATCGCGCCTGCCCGGTTTGAAAAGGGGAAAATAGTAAACTCCGGCATTTTTTCACCTCCTGCAAGGCCTTTGACACGCTCCCTGCGCAGGTTCTTTTTACGTTAAGCCCCACGCCCCCTCTTTCAGAGCATATTATGACTGAAAATGTATGCCTGCCAGGCCCTTATGTTCTGGCTGGCAGGTTTCACACCTGAAGCCACGAAAATTTTCCGGCTTCTGCTTGAAGGGTACAGGGAAAAAACGTTTTTGCCCCCCGGCGGCAGGCAATGGACTGTTCTCAGGTGTGAGTTCCGACACTCTCTCAAAAATCCGCGAATGAAGGATTTGGGAGGAATCCCGCCGAAATGATCAAGAAATGCCGCAAAATCTGGCAGTAGTGAGTCCAATGTATATGACAGTCTGATAACAACTCAAACCCTGTAAAATCTGTGCAAAAATATGTATATTTCTACAAATGAAGATATATTGTCTTTTATAGATAAATATTATGACTATAAATATCTATATACTGAAGTATATAAAGATGAATTTGATGAACATTTTTGTGATCAGCATGACTAATATTCTGGAGTGATTGAGAAAAATTTTACCATTCTGTGTGGAGAAGAACAAATATTTGCATAATTCA
>JAEXGX010000397.1 GCA_023450535.1 Pseudomonadota bacterium
GGTTCACCTTCAAAGCGGAACGTGCGGCTAGGTTTCCAGACTTTCAGCAGGAGCGCAAGGCCGACAATGGTGGCAATAGCGGAACCAATGTCAGGCAAGGTGGGGCCGTGGTAATTGGCCAGCAGGAACTGCGCTCCGGCAAAGCATACACCGGAAACCAGAATCGCGGGCAGAACTTCAAGGCTGCGCTTGAAGCCGCACATGGTTACACATACCCACAGAGGCACAATAAGCGCGAGAATGGGAAGCTGGCGTCCAGCAATAGCGCTAACAGTCATCTGATCCAGACCGGAGACGGAAGCAGCCACAATGAGCGGCACCCCGATGGCACCAAAGGCCACCGGAGCTGTATTGGCAATAAGTGCAATGCCTGCTCCCCATAGCGGAGTGAAGCCGAGCCCTACCAACATGGCTGCGGCAATGGCCACAGGTGTGCCAAAACCGGCGGTACCTTCAATAAAGCAGCTGAATGCGTAGGCAATGAACAGGGCCTGGAGACGGCGGTCATCAGTGAGGCGGGCGAGAGAGTCCTTGATAATTTCAAATTCGCCCGATTCTACCGTCATATTATAGACCCATACAGCGGTGATGACGATCCATACGATGGGGAAGAGGCCGAAAGCTGCTCCATTCAGAGTAGAACTGAACGCCAGAGATACAGGCATCCCCCATATGGCCACAGCCACAATCAGTGCGCTGATGAGGCCAGCTACAGCCGCGATGTGCCCTTTGGCTTTGCGGACAGCAAGCATGTAAAAGAGGATGAGCAATGGGATTGCCGCCAGACAGGCGGAAATAACAACGCCCCCGACGGGAGCGTATTCCTGAATCCAGGGCATGATCTTCTCCTTGGTGAATTATACTTGTGTGCCGCCGGGCGAAATACACCGGAGGAGTTTCCTCTTTCCCAAAAAGAAGAAACTTTTCCAGAAATAGCGCAAAAAAGTATATTCTGCAATATCATAAGAGATTAATAGACTTTTTTGTATCTTTACCCTTTGAAAAAAAGAGGGCAGAATAGAACGAATTCGTATTTATGCGAAATTATGTTGGACAATGAGGTAGCCGTGAAAAATAGAGCTTCACGACGAGAAAAAGCGACTGGTTGGAGGGTGCCGTTGTTGTTTTGCGCCGTAATTTTGTGTATCGTGGGGGTAGCTGCAGCCTTCAGGGATTCTTTTGAACCGTTGTACGAATTGCCCCCTGAATTGGTTGAACAGGCGCGGAACATTGTCATCAGTCTGGACGAACCAGAAGGAACTCATTGGAAGGAAAAAATTTCTTCCGCGTCAAGCGGTTTTGTCGCGCGAGAGCTTAAAGATTCGCGTTTGCGTTTGGTTGTGGCCGATGCTCTGTCACAGGGGCGTTATGACGCTGCATGTACGGCTGCTGTACTCATAGCCGATGATGAACGGCGAGATGCCGTGTTCGGCATGGTGTTTGATTCTGCTGTGGCGAGATGTGAATCATTGCCGTGGGGGGTGTTTGCCATACGAGGAGCGTGTTCGCCTGAACAGGTGGAAAAATGGAGCGCACAAATTAATGCTCGCTGGAGTTTGTGCGGAGGAGTATAATACTGACACGGTATACGGGAGCGTGCTCCGTGCAAGATTCGTAGATCCGGATCTGGCCGCCATAGGCGTGCCTTGCCGGGGAGGTTCGGATGGCTTTGCGGTTTGTTGATTTGCACACACATAGTACAGCGTCGGATGGATCCTTTAGTCCGTCCCGGTTGGTCAATCTGGCACATTCCTTGGGATTGTCTGCTTTGGCACTGACGGATCACGATACTCTTGAGGGGCTGGATGAGGCCGAAACGGAAGCGAAAACTCTGAGCTCCACTTATCCAGACATTTCATTTGAATTTGTGCGAGGGTGTGAGTTGAGCTCCAGGTGTGGTTCGGCTGAAGCTCATATCCTCGGACTTTGGATTGACCGGGATGAAGCGAAGCTCTGCGGACTGAGGAAAAAATTGCTGGAGGTGCAGACACAACGCTTCATGCGGAATTCTGCCATGGCGGAGAAATTGCAAGCTCTTGGCCTGGGAGTGCGACTGGAAGATGTTGAAGCCTTGGCAGGAGGAGAAATTGTGGCGCGGCCTCACTTTGCAGCGCAACTCCTGCGGATTGGGGCGGTCAAATCGATTCGGGAAGCATTCGAAAAATATTTGGGGTATAAAGGTGCGGCCTATGTTCCCCGGGAACTCATGAAACCGGAGGAAGCAGTGTCTCTGTTGGCAGAATGCGGCGCAACCGTTGCCTTGGCTCACCCCATGCTGATGCATTGTCCGATAGAAGATCTAGATGAATTGCTTACCCGCTTGAAACCTTGCGGCCTGAATGCTCTGGAAGCATACCACAGTGAGCATGGGGCCGCGGATGAACGGATTTGTGTGGAATTGGCTGCACGACATGGCTTGCTGCTAAGCGGCGGGTCAGATTTTCATGGTGAAAGCAAACCCTTGGTGAAGCTGGGAAAGGGGCATGGCTCCCTGCGCGTCAGTGAAGCCGTGCTGGAACGCTTGAAACTGGATCGGAAGGAAAGAGGCTTACCGCTTTAGGGACGTCTTGGTGGTAGATCTTGTCACAGCCCACTTAGAATACGTGTCCATAAAAACAGATATTATCACAGTGGTTGTCTGGAGAGCCTGCGCCCCAATCTTAGCCCGGAGTTCATAGCCTTTAAATAAAAGCTAAAAAGGAGCGCAGAAGATAATTTCCATGCGATAAACGATGCGCAGGTTCTAAACGTTAATATTAAAACGCAAACAGGACGCCACATGCTTTTACACGTAACGTCCTGAAAATATTCTGGTGCGCCTGGAGAGATTCGAACTCCCGGCCGACTGCTTAGAAGGCAGTTGCTCTATCCGACTGAGCTACAGGCGCAGATCAGTATTTCTAGAAGAGCTTAGACTTCAGGTCAAGCCAAAAATTCGATAGAATGGCGCATCTTTTAAAGTTTAGAGCATTTCCTGAATGCTGAAAAAGGGGATTGAGGAGGCCGTCCGCCCATCCATATCTGGGTTCGCCGGGCGGGAAGGCACAGAAGTCGCTCGGGCTGGAGCAGCATATCTCAATATGCACAATTTCAATGGCAAACTATTTTTGAGGACCTTAAAGAAAGAGCAGCCCATTGCTCCCGTGTAAAAAGTTTTAGCAGCATTGGGGGCGGAGATGGATGTTTTTTGAACAGCACTGCCAAAAAAGTTAATAAAATACGATTCGTTTTCAGTATGTTATATAATATTGAGACATTGGCACAAACATTGCTAAAAATATGTGTCGAACACAATATGGTTTGGGTTATTTTCAGGTAATTGCACTTCTCATGAGCTGAATGGATTCCAGGCAAATGCTTCCGCATTTTTAACAAGGAGAAAATTTAAGGATGAACAAACTTGTGTATGGAGCGCTTTTGTCTGTATTGCTTTTGAGGACCTCTGGCATGGCTATGGCTGCACATATGGCTCGTTATCACGATGGTGGCTGTAGATGCTATGAAGGCCGTCGCTAGCTCCTAACTGAGGAGCAGCGGAAAAAAGTGGACAAATTATTTGCTGACCATCTGATGAAGATAGAGCCTTTTCGCGAATAACTTCAGGCAAAGAAACTCGAACTGAATGCGCTTTCGCGCAATCTCAGTGCAGAGCCTGAAAAGATCCGGCAACTGGCAGAAGAGATTGCCGGATTAAATACCGAAATGAGTCAGGCTGGACGAGAATTACATGAAAAGCTTGATGCATTGGGTTTTAACTTTTTCAGCGCTGACATGGGGTGCCCCACACTCTGTAAGCGCAGGTGATGGTGATAGCGTCCGTTGAAAATTTTTAACTACCGGTAAGCGGCGCGCAAGACCGGAAAATGCAAGCACGTTTGTAAGGATGAACCCGGAAAAAGGCAGCTTTTCAGCTGCCTTTTTCGCAGTACGAAAAGACTCGAAAAAAGGCGTGAAATACTGAGGCTGCATAATTTTTTAAAATGTAAAAAAATGCTTGCCAAGAGAAGTACTTTTGGGTACTTATTTTCCCACGCCGAAGTGGTGGAATTGGTAGACACGCTAGGTTCAGGGTCTAGTTCTCGCAAGGGAGTGGGAGTTCGAGTCTCCCCTTCGGCACCATAAAGAAGTTCAAAATCGTTCATAGAAGACCGGAATCACTAAAAAAAGTGATTCCGGTTTTTCTTTTTTCTCCAGTAAAATTCAAGTACCAACGAGAACACCCTTGAAAATTGTTGGTAGATTTCTGGGTACCAATACACGACACCTTTTGGGCACGGAAAAATACCAACTCAATAAAAATTTTATTTGAATTCTAATGGCTTGATGTCGATTTTCTCGGATTTCGCCGCCGCCCTTCGGACGATTTTGGAAGATACCAACATGAAACTTAGCGACATTGTCCTACGGGTCATCAAGCCCACAGGAAAGGTGCAAATTTTTTTGACGGCGGCGATTTATACCTGCATGGGACGGCCACGGCAGCAGATTCTGGCGCATGAATTACTGTTTTGAGGGCAAACAAAAATTGTTGAGCTTTGGAGCGTACTCCGCAGTTTCGTTGCGTGACGCCCGAAAACTCAGGGAAGAAGCTAAGGAACAGCTTGCCAAGGTTGTTTATTGGCTGAAAGTTCTTCCCTATGTCTTTACTTGTCCTTTCCTCATCCCAAAGGCAGGAGCGCACCGATAGATTGCCGGTGAAACAATCAGGCAAAAAAAAGAAATAAATATGTCTATCACCACGTGGTCTGGGCACCTATAGTAGCGTTCAAAGGTGGTCAATGAAAAGTCAAAGGCTCAGGAGGCAACAGTATGAATCGAAGAGAATTTATCAAAACTTCACTGGCGACAACGGTCGCTGCGGCGGGAAACGTTTTTCTTGGTGACTCGCTGTCGTCCGCCTCAGCGGCAAATGTAAACCATAAAGCGGGGAGCGACACAATGAAAATATTGGTTTTGACCGGCAGCCCCAGAGAAAACGGCAATTCCAACACGCTTGCGGCCTATTTCATC
>JAEXGX010000111.1 GCA_023450535.1 Pseudomonadota bacterium
TCAGAACAGCGCGTTGCAGCAGGGACAGCTGACGCAGCATCCAGCCCTGAAGTCCGCAGGACAGGGCAAGCACGCCGATGAGCGCGGACAGAACGACCGATGCGATGTGCAAGGGCTCGCCCTGCAAAAGCAGCGCGCTGTCATACACGAACATGAACGGGATAATAAACGCCACCACGCCGAGTTTTACGGCATTGAGGCCTGTCTTGTTAAAGCTGGCTCCGGCGATCTCCGCTCCGGCCCATGACGCCATGGCAATGGGGGGCGTAATCATGGAAATCACGGCAAAATAGAATACAAACATATGAGCCTGAAGCGCAGACACGCCGAGCTTCGTCAGAATGGGGGCCGTCAGAGTGGCCACCAGGAGATACGCGACCACGGTGGGCACGCCCATGCCCATAATCAACGAGGCCACCATGATGAATACCAGAGCAAGCAGCAGCGTATCCTTGAAATACACGACGATATTGCTGGTGAGGGTAAGCCCGACGCCGGTTTCCGTGACCACGCCAATGATCAGTCCGGCCGAGGCTGTAGCCATTGCCAGCATGCAGGAGCGCTGGCCGCCTGTAGCCAGGGTATCAAGCAGTTCGCGCAGAGAAAGCCGTGTGGCGGGGCGCAACATGCTGAGACCAATGGCGAGAATAATGGAGAAAAGCACGGAACGGGACACCGAATACCCCACAAAAAGCATCACCGTCAGCAGAGCAAGGGGCAGCAGGAGATAAAGCCTTTTGACGATATCCTTCATCCGGGGGATTTCCTCTTCGTCCAGGCCGGTCATGCCGGTGCGGGCGGCCTCCAGATGTACCATGGTTATCACAGCCAGATAGTAGAGCACGGCAGGAAGCAACGCCGCCATACAAATGCGGCTGTAAGGAATGGAAAGCCACTCCGCCATGAGGAAGGCGGCGGCCCCCATAACCGGCGGCATGATCTGGCCGCCGGTCGAAGCCACGGCTTCCACAGCCCCCGCGAACTCCGGCTTGTAGCCCAGGCGCTTCATCAACGGGATCGTAAAGACGCCGGTGGAATATACGTTCGCCACGGCTGCTCCGCTGATGGAACCGAACAGCGCGCTGGAAATGACGGCGATCTTGGCCGGGCCTCCCCGGCTTCTGCCCGCCACGGCGCAGGCCAGATCCATGATGACCTCGCCCGCCCCGGTCCGCTCCATGACGCATCCAAAAATAATGAACAGGACCAGATAGGTAGCGGAAATACCGACGGGAATGCCGAAGATGCCATCATAGCCCAGATACATATATTCGATGATTTCCGCAGGAGAGAGCGCGGGGTGCGACATGCTCCCCGGAATGAAATGACCGAACAGCGCGTACGCCAGGAACAGGGAAGGAATGATGGCCATGGCCGTACCCAGCGCGCGGCGCGCACCTTCCAGGGTCAGCAGAATGGCCGTAGCTCCGGCGGCAAGCTCCATGGCGGTGATGTCCGTCAGGCCGGGGATGCGCTCGTTAATCGCGTCATAGTGGATAAAAACATAGCTGAAGGCCCACGCCGCCAGCAGGGACAATGCAATGTCCACCAGACTGATGCTGTTGTTCGAGGATTTTTTTCGGGCGGGAAAGAGCAGGAACACCAAAGTCATGGCAAACGTAAGATGTACGGAACGCTGGGTCAGCGCGACGAAGCTCCCGAATCCCGCCGTGTAGAGATGGAAAAACGCCATGCACAACGCTATGGTTTTGGTAACTGTAGCAGGAAGGCCTGTCAGCTGTTTCACGCGGGGTTCCTCCAAAAAAACGAATATGCCGGGGCATGTGAGGCGCATGCGTTCACATGCCCAGATGCTGTAACGTCAGCAGCCTCAGGGGACAAAGAGTTCCCTCAAGGGCGTTACAATGTTACGATTGGATGAACTTCACTGTATTGATCTCATGCGTAGATTCACTGCCAACTGTGTTGAATTACTTTATCCAGCCCTGTTCACGGTAGTATTTCTCCGCACCAGGATGCAACGGTCCGCCTACATTGACCACAAGCTGGCGGGGATCAAAGTGCGTATAGGCGGCTCCGGACGCACGGATGGTGTCGGCGTGTTCGCAAATAGCCTTGGTGATGTTGTACACAAGTTCTTCAGGCATATTGCTACGCACGACAACAATGTTGGATTCAGCTATGCACGGAGTGTCCTTTTCCACAAAGTTGTATTTTCCTGCGGGCAGAACTTCCTTGCTGTATGCGTACTTCTCACACACTCTCTCAATAACGGCCTCATCCCAGGGAAGCAGACGCATCTTGTTTGTCGTCACCATCTGTACAATTGCGCCCAGAACCGGTCCCACATACACATCGCAGTGACCATCGGAAATCAGGCTTTCAGCTTCCGCAAAGCCCACAAAGGAGATCTTCCCGCCCCAGGACTCGATATCCTCATACGTAACCCCGTATTCGGCCAACATGCGGCGCACGGCGAGTTCGGGTGTGGCGGCGCGGGTCGTCAGCACCATGCGCACCGGATGTTTTTCCTTGATCATCTGTTCAATGGATTTCAACGGGCTGTTTTCCCGCACCAGAAAGTGGGCCTGATAAACGTAGCCGACATACCCGATGGCAGAGAGATTTTTCGCCGGGGGCAATGTGGCGTAAGGTTCAAGCTGATTCAATTGCGCATGATAGAGCATGGCCTGGGAAAGCCCCAGGTCGTGCTTGCCCTTCTCCACCAACGGCCCGTTGCTGATCCCGCCGCCGGTGGTCACGGTCACCTGAGTGCCGGGAATGGACTGCTTGATGATTTCTCCGATACTTCCGCCAAGGCTGTACCAGTCCCCGCCCACAGGGCCGGAAGCAAAGGTGAGTCTCGAACCGTCCGCTGCCGGGGAAAGACTCGGAGCAAACACGAGAGCCAGACAACAGGTAAATCCCAAAAGAACACGTTTCATGAATGCCTCCCTGATTTTCGTACGTAACGGTGGGTTCTGATCTGCATAGGAA
>JAEXGX010000415.1 GCA_023450535.1 Pseudomonadota bacterium
CGGTTCCGGATTTGACATAGACAAAATCCGTTGCCGAATCATCCTGAAAGGAAAAGGACTGCCCTTTCTTCAGACTCTTCTCCACGGCATAGGCCCCGGCCTCTTCCCATACCCTGCTGATGCCGGATATGACGCAGGGGTAGCCGATATCCGCACGGGGCGCTCCGCTTCCCATAAGTCTTTCTCCCTTCCGGGCAAGCCAAAAAGCCTCAGATCATCTGCGCCGCAACAGTTCCGCCCAGGCGGCGTCCGCCAGTTCTTCCGGCGTCTGGGCGGCATCCAGCGTCACAAAGCGCGCGGGAAAGGCCCGCGCCCGCTTCAGAAACGCCGCCCGCACCCGGCGGTGAAAAGCCAGGGCTTCAGCTTCGAAACGGCCTTCCTTCTCGCTCAGGCCGCTTTCCGCATTGCGGCGCATAGCCCGTTCCAGCCCTGTTTCTTCCGGCAAATCCAACAGAAAGGTGAGCTCCGGCCACAGGCCGCCCACTGCGTCGTCATTGAGGCGCTGGAGCCAGCCTTCGTCCATGCCACGCCCGCCCCCCTGGTAGGCAATGGTGGAATCGGCGTAGCGGTCACAGAGCACCCATTCGCCCCGCGCCAGGGCGGGACGGATCACTTCCTCCACATGCTGCGCACGGTCGGCAAGAAAAAGGTACAGCTCCGCGCGCGGAGCCACGGTCCGGCCGCAATCCAGCAACAGAGCGCGGATATCCCGCCCCAACGCACAGCCTCCGGGCTCACGGGTACGTAGCACAGCGTGCCCGGCGTGTTCCAGGCGCGCAGCCAGATTCGCCGCCAACGTGCTTTTACCCGATCCCTCCACGCCCTCTAGAGTAAGGAACATTGGGTCAGATCCTTTTCCCGCGCCTTGTCGGGCCTGCTTTCCGCCTTGCCGTCCGTGTCCTCAGCGGCAAGGGGCGGGACAGAAGGTACGCCGGAACTCCCCTCCGGCACATCGCGTTCTCCATGAACTTCCGACGCCTTACGCCGCTTGCGCTGTTTTCTGAGTGCGGATTTATCATTACTTTCTCCGCTCTCACTCTCTGCCTTTTCAGGTACGTCTTTCACTGTCTTGGGCGCATCTTCCCGGATTTCGGGTTCGCGCTCCGCCATGCGGGCGCGCTCCTCTGCGGCCAGCATATCCACTTCAATCCAGGGAGGCAGGGACGAAGGCGCTTCTTCAACGGCGCTTTCCTCCTCCATACAATCGGCAAATGTTGCGCCAGAGACATTAACGGACGCGTCAACCGGCGCGGCACGCCGGCTTTCTTCGGAAGAAGTTTCTTCCGAGACGGCAAGGGATTCCGTCACATCTTCGCTTCCGCAATCCCGGCTCCCGCCACAAACTGCGCCTGCTTCATCCTGCCCGAAAGCCGCATCCGAATCCCCAAAAATTTCTGGCTCAGATGCGCCGTTTCCAGTGTAAAGACTGTCTGCCCGGCTGGCCGGCGTGTCAGCCGAAGTGTCAGCCAACTTGCCCGGGGGAGTGCCCGGCACCCGGCACAGGGCGCGCCCCAAAAGGTTCTGCCAGGGGCTCCATTCCAGCCCGCCAACGCGTTCCTGTCCATTTTCCTGTCTGCCGCCCCGCGCCTCAGAAGCATTGTTCCGGGGCGGAAAAAGGCCTCGCCACTGGGCAATCTTGGCGTCGATATTGTCTGCGTAATGCAGGGCAAAGGCTTCCGCCGTAGCGGGCTGACGCGGCGATCCGTATTCCAGTTCGCCGTGGTGGCTGGCGATCAGGTGGCGAAAATGCAGGGCCAGCTCCGGTTCCAGGCCGGACGCTACGAGATGGGGCTCCATCATGAGCAGCCCCTGGGTGATATGCCCGAGAAAACGTCCCGCGTCGGTATAATCGTTGACCAGCCCGCCGCTCATTTCCTCCAGCTTGCCGATGTCGTGCAACAGCGCAGCAGCACACAGCAATTGCCGATCCAGCTCGGGATAATGATCCGCCATGCGCAAACACAACCCGGCCACAGACAACTGGTGTTCCAGCAAACCGCCCACATACGCATGATGTACGCTCTTTGCCGCAGGAGCAAAGGGCAGGCTACGGCAAACGCGCTCATCCCCCAGAACGGAACGGATGAACGCCTTCCACGGTGCATGGGTGAACTCCCGTTCGATCATGGCGTCCAGTTCTTCCTGCATATCCGATACGGGGCGCGGGCTGGCAGGCATGAATTCGGAAAGATCAAGCAGTGTGACTTCTTCTTCCGTCAGCACGCGCAGTTCATCCACGGTGAGTTGAAGCTGATCGCGAAAAAGCCCCACTCTGCCCCGAACCCGGACAAGTTGGCCAGCGGCGAGTTCGTGAAAGGAAGCACTCAGCGGACTCCAGATCTTGGCCTCCATTGTTCCCCCGGCGTCGCGCAGTTCCAGCCGCCAGTAGGGGCCATTGCGCGATTGTTGAAGGGATGCGCTGCCAAGCAAAAAAACCGAATCCGCCTCGCCGTTTGCCGCGAGGTCGCGAATGCATTGTCTTTGATTCATATATTACCTAGTATGCCGTATGCTTTATTAGGAATTGAACAACCTCGCCTGCATCGTTTTTTTTGTCAACGTCCGGCGTGCCCTTTCCTCCTGCGCAACGCAGACCCTTGGAGGTCCCATGAATATTCTTCTCAGCAACGACGACGGCATTTACGCGCCGGGTTTGCGCTCCCTGTACCGCGTCCTTATCGACGCAGGACACTCGGTCACCGTTGTGGCTCCGGCCATGGAACAGTCCGGCGTAAGCAGCGCACTGTCCGCACGCGGCCCGCTCCAGGCCCGCCCCCTGAACGAGGACGGCTTTACCGGTTACGCCGTGTTCGGCACCCCGGCAGACTGCACCATGCTCGGACTGTTCGGCATTTTTCCGGAAGACGCACAGCCGGATCTGGTTCTGTCGGGCATCAACCGGGGGCCGAACTCCGGCATGGACGTGCTTTTTTCCGGCACGGTGGGTGCAGCCATGCAAGGCGCGCTGGCAGGTATTCCCTCTGTCGCCATATCCAACGCCGACTTCACGAGTGACAGCCGGGAACAGGCCTGCATGGCAGTGGAGCTGATCGAGCGTATGGACTGGTCAACTCTGCCGCGCAATGTGGTCTATAATCTGAATTTCCCCGCCTGCCCGGCGGCTGAAATCAAGGGACTCAAAGTCTGCCCGCACGGCACGCGCTGGACGCTTTCCCGCTTCGAGCGCCGCGCCACGCCCGATGGACGCCCCTACTGGTGGATGACGGACAAGGAACGCCTGTTTCACTCGCCCCTGGCAGGCCCGGACAAACACTGGCTGCATGAAGGCTACATGACTCTCTCCCCCTTGAAACCGAATTTCAACGATGAAGAAACGCTGGCCCTGCTGGCGGGAATGGGCGACTGAAGGCTCCCCCTCCCCGCGTTGCCAAAAAACACAAGGCGGGATATGTTGAACAGGCTGAAACGTTGACGATATCCGTGCGCCGCGCCATGCGGCCACATTTTGGTCACCCTATCAACCGGGCCAGGAAATCAGGAGGTATTCATGCCCCTTACCACACCCAAAGCCATGTTTGAGCGCGCCTATAAAGAGGGCTACGCCATCGGTGCGTTCAACGTGAACAATATGGAAATTATCCAGGGCATCATGCAGGCAGGCAGTGAGGAACAGGCTCCCCTTATCCTCCAGGTTTCCGCCGGAGCCCGCAAATATGCCGGGCAGGCCTACATCATGAAGCTGGTGGAAGCCGCCCTTATGGAAAACGACCTCCCCGTGGTGGTGCATCTGGACCACGGCGCGGATTTCGACATCTGCAAGGCCTGCATCGACGGCGGCTTTACCTCCGTGATGATTGACGGCTCGCATTTGCCCTTTGAAGAAAACATCGCCGTTACCAAAAGAGTTGTGGATTACGCCCATGAACGCGGCGTGTGGGTGGAAGCCGAGTTGGGCAAACTGGCCGGGGTGGAAGAACACGTTTCCTCTGAGCACAGCGTGTACACTGACCCGGATGAGGCTGTGGAATTCGTACAGCGCAGTGGCTGCGACTCTCTGGCCGTGGACATCGGCACCAGCCACGGGGCTTACAAGTTCAAGGGCGAGGCCAAACTCGACTTTGCGCGTCTGGATACCATCACCTCCCTTCTGCCAGGCTATCCTCTGGTACTGCACGGAGCCTCCAGCGTGCCTCAGGAATTTGTTGAAATGGCCAACCAGTACGGCGGCAAGCTGGGCGGCGCAAAAGGCGTGCCGGAAGACATGCTGCGCAAGGCCGCCATGTCCGGTGTCTGCAAGATCAACATCGACTCGGACATCCGGCTCGCCATGACGGCCAACATCCGCCGCCACCTCGCCGAACACCCCGAAGACTTCGACCCACGCGGCTACCTCAAGCCCGCCCGTGAAGCCGTGAAGCTTATGGTTCAGCACAAGATCAAGCGAGTGCTGGGCTGTTCCGGCAAAGCGTAACGCATTTCAAAATTAAAATGCTCCAGAATATTGATAAACCGGGGCTCTGCCCCGCACCCCGCCGGGACCGAGCCGGTCTGGCAGGGAGATACTCTCCCCCGGACCCCCATAATTATAACATAGTGTCATAATTGGGGGTGCAGGGGCATCATGCCCCGCTTTGCTCTCTGTTTCCCTAAACCGCTTCGCGGCTAAGGGAAATGACGGGCAAGCCCGTCACCCTTCGGGCAGGTGCCCAAGGGAGTTTGAGGAGGCAAGAAGCCCCCTCAGGGACTTTTTCGGCAGCTTCAGAGCCTTTCCCTATACGAAAACCAAGGAGCCCCCTATGTCCACCAGACTTGCCATCAACGGTTTTGGCCGCATCGGCCGCTATCTTATCCGCCTGCTGGCCGACGCCTCCGACGTGGAAATCGTGGCCGTTAACGCCCGCGCCGACAACGCCACGCTGGCCCATCTGCTCAAGTATGATTCCACCTTCGGCCACTTCCCCTTCCCGGTCAGCGCCACGGAAAACGGCATCATGGTCAATGGCCGTGAAATCCTCGTTACCCGCGCCGGTCTGGGCGAATGGGACTGGAAGCCCTTTAATGTAGATGTGGTGGTGGAAAGCACCGGCAAGGTCAAAAAGCGCGCCGATCTGGCCAAACATCTTGAAGGCGGGGCGAAAAAGGTCATCGCCAGCGCGCCCGTGTCTGACGCAGATGTCACCATTGTCATGGGCGTAAACGACGGCGACTACGATGCCGCCGCGCACGACGTGCTCTCCGCCGCGTCCTGCACCACCAACTGCCTGGCCCCGGCGGCCAAGGTGGTAAACGATACCTTTGGCATCAAGCACGGCCTGATGACCACCATCCATTCCTATACCATGAGCCAGCGCATTCTGGACGGCTCCCACAAGGATCTGCGCCGCGCCCGTGCCTGCGCCGTGTCCATGATTCCCACCAGCACCGGAGCGGCCAAGGCCACCGCGCTGGTCATTCCCGCGCTCAAGGGCAAGCTTGACGGCATGGCCGTGCGCGTGCCCACCCCCAACGTCTCCTTGGTAGACCTCACCTGCGAGCTGGAAAACGATGCCGATGTCGCGTCCGTGAACGCCGCGCTGAAGGCCGCGTCCGAAGGCCCGATGAAGGAAAACATGGGCTACTGTGAAGAACCTCTGGTTTCCGTGGACTTCAACGGTTCCACCTACGGCGGCGTGGTTGACTCCCTGCTCACCGCCGTCATGGACAAGCGTATGCTCAAGCTGATCATCTGGTACGACAATGAAGCGGGCTTCACCAACCAGCTCGCCCGCCTTGTCCGCCTTGTGGGCGGCAAGCTGTAGGATTCCCCTGCGCTAAGCCGCAACCTACTCGCGATTTTCGGGGCTGCTGACAATGTCAGCAGCCCCACGGGAACAGCATTGCGTTCCAGCTTCAGACGTGAAATCTGCGAGCCAAAACAAGGAACATGCGGGCATGTATTTTTCAGTCATAACATACTCTACATATAGATAACCAATAACCCCACCATAATGCCGCCCAGGGTTGAAAAGGCAGGAAGTTTGCTGCGATAGAGCAGAATAGCCTGCGGCAAAATTTCTCCGAACACAACATAAAGCATGGCGCCACTGGCAAAACACAAACTCAGAGCCAGCCCCAGCGCGCCCATTTCCCCAATGCAGTATCCGATCAGTGCGCCCAGAACTGTGGGCAAGCCGCTCAGCGCCGTAGCCAGAATGGCCCGAGATCTGGACATACCTCCGCTGATCAGGGGCACCGCCACCGCCATACCTTCCGGAATGTTATGAAGGCCGATCAACACGGCCAGAATCAGCGCAGACCCCGCCATCACGCCGTCCGTATTGGCGAATGAAGCTCCAATGGTCATGCCCTCCGGCACATTGTGCAGAGCAATGGCACAGGCCATGACAGCACCGGCGATGAACAGTGATGCGGAGGAATCGTTCTTTTTCATGTGTTCTTCCAGATGATCGCTGTGGATCAGTTCCTCCAGCGAATCCGCCGTTTGCGGATGAGCGGCGTTAATATGCGGAACCTCGGGGTTGGTACGTCTGTCAATGAGGTAATTAAGCGCATAAACCAACCCCACACCGACCGCAATTCCCGCAATAATGGTGTGTATGCCTACTTTCGTATCTATCGAACTGATAATGAGATCAAAGCAAACGATACTCAGCATGACCCCTGCGGCAAAGCTGAGCAGCAGACTCACCGTCCGGGAGGAATCTTTTCTGAACAGCGCCCCGACAATTCCGCCCAGCCCTGTTCCTCCGACGCCCGCAACCGTCGTGACAAAAACCAGCATGGCGATATCCATTCTTCATCCCCCTCGTTCTGTGGAGCAGATTAGCCTTTCACGAGCCACATGACCGAGACATCACGTCACGCACCTTGCGTCCGGAATCCAGGCATGGCGATGGGCCGCATCCGCGTGAAGGATTCACGGCGCGGAAAACGCTCCATGTGAACGGATAAACGCTTTCCCGCGTCAAGGCAAATGCTTTCGCCTCCGGGCCATGCGCCCCCCCGCCAACGAGCGCATATACGAAAAGGGCCGGAACGCATGCGTTCCGGCCCTTTGAGAATAATGAACAAAATGCCCTAGAATTTATAGCTCAGGCTCGCGCTCATGCTGTGCGCATGGGAACGGTGGGAACGTCCGTTGAATACATAGGGCGTAGCCTCGGTATTATGATACGACACGTCCTTCACCTTGATGTAGGCATAACCGAGATCCAGCGCCCACTGATCCCACATGAAACCCACCCCGCCGGTAAAGTACTGGCGGCCGTTGGTCGGGGCGATAAAGTCGGCATGCCCTTCGTTCAGCGGGCTGGTTTCATAGATATAGCCGAGGCGCAGAGCCAGCCAGTCCAAAGGTTTGTATTCCGCACTGACGTTGAAGCCCCAGTTGTCGTGCCATTGCTTGGTGCCATCCGTAAGCAAATCATTGACGGGCGCTTCCAGATGAATGTCCAGACGTTTATAGGCGCTCCACACAAAATAGGTCGCCCCCGCCTCAAAACTCCATTGATCATTGGGCCGGTAGTTCACGCCCAGCGCAAACTGATCCGGCAGATGGATGGTCCCGTGCAAGGAGCTGTCACGCATGGGATTGATGGCTTGCTGGCTCCAGCGGTTGGTGCCGGTTACCTTGAGATCCATGCGGCTGCGGTAGATGAAGCCCACCCGCCACTGGTCGTTCACCGCATAATGCAGAGCCAGGTTGCCGCTGAGCGCATAGCCGCGCCCCTTGAGCGTGCCGTGACTGTCAATGCCATAGGAGGGAACTCTGGTATGCAGGTTCAGCTCCATATCTCCACCGGTTACTTCCGCGCCAAGGGCCAGAGACAGGCGATCCGTCACCTTGAAGGCTATATTCGGGTTGATGGTCACGGTTTGCAGGCGCACGTTCACCAGCCCGGAACTGCCGGGCCAGGAGTCAGGGTAGCCGTTGCCCAGGCCGGCGCGGGAGAACACCCCCACTCCCAGCCAGGCTCTGTCCGTCATCTGGTGGGTCACATAAAAATGCGGAATGACCCAGGTCTTCTGTTCAATGCTGGTCGAAGAGTTCTGCTTATAGGGTGTGCCGGGCACACTCCATTCACCGCTGATACGCGATGTGGGCCGCTCGATGACGGTGCCCAGCATGAGCTGCGTGCCGGGCAACTGGGTAATGCCCGCCGGGTTGTACGCCACGGCGGAAGGGTCATCGGCCCGGCCCACCAGGCCGTTGCCGAGCGACATGCCGCGTGCGCTCCATTGCGTGATGGAAAAGCCTTCGGCGCGAGCTTCTCCCAGCCCGAACGCGGGCGCGGCCAGTGTGAGGATCAGGGCAAATGCAAGCGTTTTCTTCATGAATCCTAAACTCCCTCTCGGTACATAATCTTCACGCGGCGCGGAACAAAATCATAAGACTGCCCAGCCAGCTTCGGAGGTTAAGTGAAATTGCTTCAGGGCAGAGGTGCGCACACACCGCGCATATCGCGCGAAAGTATAACAGCAAGAGGATGAAGAAAAGCCTTTTTTATGCTAACCCTTCACTTTTATTATATATTAATCGTTTGATCAATTCCTCATATTCCCGTGTGCCGCCCTTTCAGCCAAATAAGGGAAGCCTGCCGCCCGCAATGGCGATCCGCCCGGTAGGAAAAAAAATCTTCCGCCAAACTGCGCGTACACAAGTCAAGGCCGTATATGCGATCCTGCGGGATACCGGCCTGGTGCAACTGTTCGCGCGTCAGCCGCCATAAATCCATACATCGGGTTTGCATGTCGAAAAACGCCGCAAACTCCTCCCCCCACTCCTCTTCAAAGTGGATGAACTCGGCGCTGGCCGGACCGAGGCTGGGGCCGCGCACGGCAGAAAGATCGCGCGCATTCAATTTGTATCGTTCACAAAATTCTTCCACGGCAAGGCGGGGATAGCTCTGGCGGCTGCCTCTCCAGCCCGAATGCAGGGCAAGAATATGATTGCCGCCTTTGTGCGCCACAAGAACAGGCTGGCAATCCGCTGTCTTAATCATCAGACCGATGCCCTCCCGTCCGCCGGCACGATTGCCGCCACGGCTGGCCGCCAGCCCGTCAGCTTCACATTCCGGCCTGCGGTGCAGATCCCATGCCGCTGGCTCGAACAGCGTGGTCACGCCATGCACCTGCCGTACCTCGGCCAAACCGCGCAACCTTAACGCATCCCGCAATGCGAGGCGGTTGGCGACAACCCGTTCTTCGTCGCCGGCATCGCGCAATCCGGCTTCCAGAGAAATATTTCCGCGCGCCGCGGGAGAATTGTCCGCCCCGGAAATATCGGATAAGGCTCCATGTCCGGCCATCTGGAACGCACACTCCACCCCTTCAATACCGGGAAAACGAAACGGCAAAAGCCTCAACACCATAGTATCTCCTGTTCTGTGCAGATTCCCTGCACGCGTTTATCCCACACGCCGCGCGGCACCTCGTCCACCACCTGAACAGAGAAGCCCAGCCCCAAAGTCAGCAAGCGGCCTGATGCTCCCTCTGTTCCTTGTTTTGCCCTCTCCTCCCCTTCGCGCTGCTCCAGCCAGTGATCATAGAACCCGCCCCCGTAACCGAGACGCCCGCCCTGGCGATCAAAGGCCAGACCAGGCGTCAGCATCAGAGCAGACTGTTCTGTTCTCTTCCACAACGGCAGATTCGGAAAAGGTTCCAAAATTCCGAAGCGGGAACGCTGAAGCTCCGGCCACCCCCGGCAGATAAAAAAATCCATCTCGCCCGGCTCGTCTTTCCGTTTTCCGGGACGGCAACGGGGCAACGCCACCGTCTTGCCCTGGAGCCAGGCCTGCTCCAGCAGCCAGGCCGTATCGACCTCTTCCCCGAACGCGGCATAGAGGAGTATGCTTGCGCTTCGCTCCCAGGCAGGGGCTGCCATTACCCTGCGCTGGATCATGAGGCTCCGTCTGGCATGTTCCTCTGTATCGGCGAAAATTTTCTCTCTCGCCTCAAGCATGCGGCGGCGCAGAGCTTTCTTGCGCTCAGCCAGATTATCCAGGGAATCTGCGGAATCCAGAGCCGACAGTTCAACATCCTTTCGCGTCATATCGCGTCTCCGGCACTGCCTGTGAAAACATTTGTCAAATAAAAAAAACTAGGCTATAAATAAACGAATCAACGTCATGCGGCCCGCCAGAACGGGCTCTCTCCTGCATCGGGCATATTCCCTTCCGCTTGACGTTAACAAGGACTTTTCTCCATGCCAAGCCCTCACTCGAACGCAGACGGCGCTCTCTCCAGCTCCGAAACATCGGATGCGACTTCCGCGCACCCCCTGCCCAACGCTGAAAGAGAACGCTTATGGATCGTCGTGGGTGACATTCATGGCGACGCCGCACTTCTGGCGGACACCCTCGCGGCGATCCCGGAACTGCCCTGCGCCGATGGAGTAATCCTTACCGGAGATGTTTCCCGTGCGGGCGGAGGAGTGCCCTCCGCACGGGCGGTTATTGAGGCGGCGGAAGCTCTTTGCCCGGTCGTTCTGGCCCAGATCGGCAATATCGACCAGCCTCAGGTGGATGCATGGCTGGACGAAAAGGGCATCAACCTGCACCGAAAGGCCAGAGAAATAGCGCCGGATACCGCCATCATCGGCGTGGGAGGATCCACCTTCACCCCTTTCGGCACGCCTTCGGAATTTCCCGAGGCACGCTATGCCGAATGGCTGAAAGAGCTGGCGGCCCGCGCCGCCGACCACAAACGGCTCATACTTGT
>JAEXGX010000016.1 GCA_023450535.1 Pseudomonadota bacterium
GTACGGCGTTTCAATAAAGCCGAACTCGTTGACCTTGGCATAGGTGGTCAAGGAGACGATCAAACCGATGTTCGGGCCTTCAGGCGTTTCAATGGGGCAGATACGGCCGTAGTGCGAAGTGTGCACGTCGCGGACTTCAAAGCCCGCGCGCTCACGAGTCAGACCGCCGGGTCCCAGAGCCGAAAGGCGGCGCTTGTGCGTTACTTCCGACAGGGAGTTGGTCTGATCCATGAACTGGGAAAGCTGCGAAGTGCCGAAGAACTCCTTGAGCACCGCCGCCACAGGCTTGGGGTTGATCAGGTCATGGGGCATGAGAGACGCCACTTCCTGAATGCTCATACGTTCCTTGATGGCGCGTTCCATGCGCACCAGGCCGATGCGGTACTGGTTTTCCACCAGTTCACCCACCAGACGCACGCGGCGGTTGCCCAAGTGGTCGATATCATCCGCCGGGCCGTGGGTGTCCTTGAGGTTGACCAGTACTTTGATGGCCTGGAGGATGTCTTCATCCGTCAGGGTACGCACTTCGTCATTTCCCGTCAGGCCGAGGCGCTGATTGAGCTTGTAACGGCCCACCAGAGAGAGATCGTAGTAATCGGCGTTACGGAACAGGTTGTCGAAGAAGGTAGCCGCGATTTCGGGCGTGGGCGGAGAGCTGGGACGCAGGCGGCGGTAGATTTCCTCCTGGGCCTTCTCCATAGTGGTAGTCTTGTCCAGCACCAGCGTGTCGCGGATGGAGGACGAGGTTTCCGCGCCCTTGGTGTGCAGAATGCTCAGGTCGGTAATCCCGGCCTCACGCATTTCTTCCAGCAGGTGCAGCGAGAGCTCGTCCGCAGCTTCAGCCATGATTTCGCCGGTCTTGGTGTCGACCACGTCCTGTGCAAGGAACAGCCCGATGACAGACTGCGGGTCAACTTCCATATATTCAAGGCCGGATTCGCAGAGGACACGCCAATCGCGGCGGGTGATGGTCTTGCCCGCCTTGATCAGAACCTCGCCCTTGGGGTCGAGGATATCCGCGAACGCGGGTTCCTTGCGGTACATGTCCTGCTGAATCTTCCACAGCAGACGATCGCCGTCCAGGCGATACTCTTCTTTTTTATAGAAGGTATCGAGAATCTGGGTCTTGCTCATGCCCATGGCTTTGAACAGAATAGTCGCGGGCATCTTGCGGCGGCGGTCAATACGGACATACAGGATGTCCTTGTGGTCGAAGTCGAAATCGAGCCACGAGCCGCGCATGGGAATAACCCGGCAGGAATAGAGCACCTTGCGGGACGTATGGGTCTTGCCGCCGTCGTGCTCGAAAATGATGCCGGGAGAGCGCTGAAGCTGGTTGACGATGACGCGCTCGGTACCGTTGATGATGAAGGTACCCTTTTCGGTCATCAGCGGCAGGGTACCAAAGTAGATATCCTGTTCCTTGCCGTCGCGGAAGGTGCGGTTGCCCGTTCCCTCTTCCACGTCATACACGTCGAGACGCACCTTGATGCGCACCGGAGCTTCGTAGGTCAGCCCCTTGGAAATGCATTCCGCCTGATCATACTTGGGCTCGCTGATTTCATAGCCCAAGTATTCGAGACTGGCGGTGCGGTTGAAGTCCTCAATGGGGAAGACTGAACGGAATACGCCCTCCAGCCCCACCTCGGGGTCGCGATCCTTGCGTCCTTCCTGCAGGAAGACACTGTACGAGTCCACCTGAAGATTGAGCAGGTGCGGTATGGGGAGCGACACCTTAATTTTTCCGAATTGCTTTGTCAGCTGCTGCATCGGTATTCCTCAGGATGAATCTTGTTCACGCCGATCCTCGGCGCTGGCGTCCTTCCTCAATCGCGGTGCGCCCATCCTGTTCAAGCGCGGTGCGAAAGCCCTGCGGACACGCAAAAAAGACGACAAAAGCCCCGCCTATCCAGGTGGGGTCTTGCCGATTCGGTTACGGTATCTGCCTGCAATTATTACACAAAACCTTTCGCCTGCATGCTCCGTCCGTTAAAAACAAATTGATGCGAAGAGTTAAAATAGTCTTCTTTCTTGATTCTGGCAAGTTTTTTGTGGGACAAAACCCACCGTGAAACAGCAGCGCAGACCGGGAACCCAATTTCTTTTCCGCTTATGCCTGCCCCTGAGCCTTGCGTTTCACATCAACAACCAGCCGGTTGAAACGCTTGCGCAGACGGCGCGCCGCGCAATATGTCTTTTCAAAAAACGGCGTCAGATCCCGCGGTTCCCGCCCCGTCCTGCGGATGAACTCCGCCCGCAGATCGGGAAGATGCCAGATTTCAAGCCGCTCAAAAAATTCGATACCCCGTTGATCAAACAGCTTCATCAACTCATCCCATTGCCAGCCAGGCCCGTCCTCGGCCAAATCCGCCGGAATGGGAAGCCCCTCTATCCATTCTGGCCGCAATGCCCTGGTGCGCAGGAAGCCCAAATCAAAATCCCGCCCGTAAGCCCGATTAATGCGCACTGCATCATCGGGAGCGTGATTGAGTTCCGAGCAAAAATACCATGCCACTTTGACGCCGTAGCGCCTCATGGCAACGGCATTAAAATGCAGCAGACAACCCTCGTCCTCCCTCAGCTTGCGAACCAGACTTTTGCTGTCCGGACCGGGCGTACGCGGCATGTGCATATATTTCTTCTCATAGTGGAGCCCGGGGGCATCACATACGGCAACAATATGGAAAACACGATGGAATTTACTATAGTCTCCGTCACGGTAGAGCCAAGGGCTGCCCCACAGGTGCTGCCAGCGCAGAGATAACTTGTGCCCCGGTTCCATCGCGGCAAAAATCGCCCGGGCACACGTTTTGAAATTGGCGGAAAGAGCTTCATCTGCATCCACGCAAAGAAAATGCGTCCCCCCCTGCCGTCTGCCCTCTTCTAATAAAACCTGGCGCACGGAACTTTCCTTGCCTTCTGTGAACGAAGACAAATCCTGAGGAGGAGCAGATAAAACAACGCCCCCCGCTTCCGTGACAATGCGGGCGGAATCATCTGTAGAGTTGTCATCCATCCCCACGATCAAGTCGGCAACGCCTTTCAAAGAGGAAAGACAAAGAGGAAGGAGGCGGGCTTCATTGCGGAAAGGAATAAGAGCAACAATTTTCATAAAAAGTCCTCACTCCAGGAGGAGCTACAGAGGGTATTCTGTACACAACTCTGACTACTTCGATCCCGTCCAAGGCCAGGATAATTCTTTCCTCAATTCTCCGATACTGATTCACTGCTTCTCTACCTCATCTCACCTCTGCCTGTTTCTCTATCTAGAGTCATCACTCAAATTTCTTTCACAAACATGCTGAAAAATGCGATGCCAAGCAGCGCACTGCAAAACAATATTGATTTTTCCGCAAAATACGCCGTTAATATTGCCCCCAGCGCCGCTCCCAAGACAAAAAAAATGACCATCTCATAATAGCCGAGAATACGCTTTCCTGTTTCTGTATCATGCGATCGGAGGTAATGGAATATCTGCTCCGTCGCGGTCCTCAGATTTCCCGTACACATGGTTGTCGCGATATTTTGGCCCCTGACCTTCCGGAAACTTTCCACTTGGACAGCACAAACGAAAGATATCAGTATATTGACCTGCATATCCCAAATTCCCGAAGCCATAAATGCAGGAAAAATCAGCAGTACAGTCTCAAAAAGCACGACAATCTGCCGCCAGTGCAATTGACTGTACTCTTTGAATTTCGCACGAATCCATTCGACAAAGAGAATGCCCAGGGCAAAAGCCACAACAGGAAGCAGATAATAAACGCTCTCCCTGATATTTCCTTCGGCAAAATTAAGCCCGAGAAGAACAAGATTCCCTGTTTGCGCGTTGGCGAAGACATGTCCTCTGGTCACATAGGTATAGACGTCAAGGAAGCCCCCCGTTGTCGTCAATAATGCACAAAGCCAAAATGATTCAGACACCTGGACAGGCGTCGGAGTTGAAGTATGCCGCCAGAATTTCATTTTGTTTTCTCAAAAATCCGCGCATATGGAATAGTGCGGGCATGTTATGATCTATGTGCCTCTGCGGGGTGCGACACGACATGCAGGAGCTTCAAAGTTCTTCTTTGGAGTTTCAATCCACGCACCCCTGCGGGGTGCGACGGCGTAACCGCATATCCCTCTTAGCGAAAGCTTTCCAGTTCAACTTGCGAGAGGTTCTGTTGTAGAACCGTGTTGAGACCTCCGCGCTACACATAAAGTGTTGCCCCAGTTCCAGCGGCAACGCATGTTGCCGCAAAGGCAACCCGTGTTCCACACGGGCAAAAGGCACCATGTGTCCACGGCCGGCGTCACTTCACCTCGTGAAGCTGCGCTTCCCTCAGTTCCGCTCCGCGAAACATTGCTTCCGCTCCTCGCCCCCCTCCATGCCGCCCTACCAGGCGGCGGGGGGTCGTCGCTCCAGGCGCGTCACGGCGCGCGCCTCCGGCGGTCAAGGCGTATCCTCAACAGCATTCTACAACAGAGCGTTGCGAGAACCTCACGATACATAGCCCTGAATCAACCAGATATTTGTGCAAAAAAAACAAATCATAAATTCACTTTACTAAATTCATCGGGAACGGCACAGGAAAATAATGGGAACTTTCGGTTCTCGCGCAAGAAGAAGTGCGTTTCCGGGTGCATATTCTGCGTTGATAGCGCTTAAACACGACAAGGCCCGTTCGGGCCTTGTCGTAATAGAAAAACCAAAAGAAAAACTTACTTCAGTTCGACGGTGGCGCCGGCTTCGGTGAGCTGCTTCTTGGCTTCTTCGGCTTCTTCCTTGGACACGGCTTCCTTCAGGGTGGAGGGAGTGGTATCCACCTTGTCCTTGGCTTCCTTCAGGCCGAGACCAGTCAGAGCGCGCACAACCTTGATGACACCGATCTTGTTGGCACCGGCTTCTTTCAGCACGACGTCAAATTCGGTCTTTTCTTCTTCGGCCGGGGCGGCGGCAGTCGGAGCGGCCATAACCATAGCGGCGGCGGGAGCAGCGGCGGATACGCCGAACTTTTCTTCGAGTTCCTTGATGAATTCGGAGAGTTCCAGAACAGTCATGTTGGAGATAAACTCAACAACTTCTTCTTTGGTAACGGCCATGGGATGACTCCTTAAAAGTATGCTTTGGCGTTTTTTTTGGTTGACTGATGGCTTGAGTCAGGCCGCTATTAAGCAGCTTTCTTCTCTTCGATCGCCTTCAATGCATAAAGCAGCGGGCGGATCATGTTGGCCATCAGAGACACGAGGTTGGTGGGCACGGCGTTCATGGTGCCGAGCAGCTGACCAAGCAACTGTTCCTTCGACGGCAGCTTAGCAAGTTCTTCAATCTGCGCAGAGCTGAGAACTTTGCCTTCGAGGCTGCCGTGACGGACTTCCAGAAGCTTGCTGGTCTTGGCGAACTCGGAGAGCGCCTTGGCCACCGCCACGGGGTCGTCGAAACCAAGAGCGATCGCGCAGTTGTCCTTGAAGTCGTCCTTAATGGGCGCGTGCGCGGTGTCGGATAAAGCGATGCGGGCGAGAGTGTTCTTGACGACGTGGTATTCGCCGCCAGCATTACGCAAAACAACTCTCAGCCTCGTCAGCTCTTCCACCGACATACCCTTGAAATCGGTCACGACCGCGATAGAAGCAGTTGCGGCACGAGACCGGATCTGCTCGATAATGGCGGCTTTTTCTGACCTGTTCACGTGAAGCTCCTCACGTTGGGGGTTATGCAGTGGAATGCCGAGCCAAAGACTTTTGCAGTCTCAACGGGATATTAAGGCTTGCGCCTCCCGCTTTCTTCGACTCGAAATTCCGTCCCTAGCCGATGTCCGGCAAACCCATTGCTGTGCTTACCGAAACTGTTCCAGACCTGAAGTGCTGGAGAACTTGTGTTCATTACCTGACAGAAAAAAAAAAGGCAAGTAAAAAATAAAGAGGTTCTTCGGCAACGGGCACGGCCCGTATGGGGCCGCCATTTGGTCGCCCCCCCCTCCATGCCGCATTACCATGCGGTGGGGGCTCGTTACTCCAGGCGCGCCACGGCGCGCGCCTCCGGCGATCAAGGCGTATCCTCAACATCATTCTACAAGAGCACGAGTAAAGACAAGAGCGTGACCTGGATCTAAAAAAGCCCGTATCGTTTCCAATACGGGCTTTTTTTATTTTTGAAAGGAAAGCCTAACTGGCAGCGCCTTCCAGGAATTTCTTCACCTGAGTCACGTCCACCTTGAAGCCGGGGCCCATGGTGGTAGAAACAGCCATGCTGACCATGTATTGTCCCTTTGCGGCAGAGGGCTTCAGGCGATTGACGGCATCAAGCAGCGCCTTCAAGTTGTCCTGAATTTTTTCCGGGCCAAAGGAGACCTTGCCGAGCGGAGCATGCAGCACACCGGCCTTGTCTACCTTGAAGTCCACACGGCCAGCCTTAAGTTCCTTCACCGCATTAGCCACGTCAAAGGTAACCGTGCCGGTTTTGGCGTTAGGCATCAGACCACGGGGGCCAAGTACGCGGCCAATCTGGCCGACCAGCGCCATAACGTCGGGAGTAGCGACAGCGGAGTCAAAATCCAGCCAGCCGCCCTTTACGCGGTCGACGAGTTCTTCCGCACCCACGACGTCCGCTCCGGCAGCCTTGGCTTCAGCCTGCTTATCGCCCTTGCAAAACACGGCCACGCGCACAGTTTTGCCCAGACCGTGAGGCAGAGACACTGCACCACGCACCATCTGATCGGAATACTTGGGGTCGACGCCAAGCTTCACAGCCACATCGACGGTTTCGTCAAATTTGGCAAAGGAAGCAGCGAGAGATTTGCTCACGGCGTCTTCAACGGAAAAACGCTGGGAAAGATCGACGCCTTCCACCTTTCCACGATATTTCTTCCCATGAGTGGGCATAGTCTTATTCCTTTTTTAGCGCTTGTCGTCTCGAATCTCCTGCCGGGCATACACCGGGCAGTGCGGCCGAATCCAACGAAATTCGCGCGGCGCGGCGATCGCGCCAACCTGCTCTTCCATCTGTCGGACGCTTCCCTGTCAGGCGGGGCAAAGCCCTACATGACGTCAAGGCCCATACTACGGGCAGTTCCCATGATGGAATGGCGGGCGCCTTCAAGATCCTTGCAATTGAGATCAGGCATCTTGAGTTTGGCGATTTCGTCAATTTGGGCCATGGTGACGGTGCCAACCTTATTACGGTTGGGTTCGCCGGACCCCTTTTCCACCTTGGCGGCCTTAAGCAAAAGCACGGGCGCAGGGGGAGTCTTGGTGATGAAAGTGAAGGAACGGTCAGCATAGACGGTGATGATCACAGGAATGATCATACCCTTCTGATCCATGGTACGAGCATTGAACTCCTTGCAGAAGCCCATGATGTTCACACCATGCTGACCGAGAGCGGGACCCACGGGCGGAGACGGGTTGGCGGCTCCGGCAGGGATTTGCAGTTTAATCTTGCCAACTTCTTTCTTGGCCATTGTCTTTGTCCTTATGCTGCGGCGTCTGTACCGCTCATGGCAAGGGCGCTATCCCTTGGAAACCTGCATGAAACTCAGTTCCACGGGAGTCTGGCGACCGAAAATGGATACCAGCACCTTGATCTTGCCCTTGTCGTCGTTGACGTCTTCCACTACACCGTTGAAGCCTGCGAAAGGTCCGTCTTCCACACGCACATCGTCCCCCACTTCAAAATTGAACTTGGGACGAGGCTGCTCCTGACGGGTTTCCATAAGCGCCAGGATGCGTTCTGCTTCGCCCGGTCCCATGGGTGCCGGACGGTTTTTGCCGCCGACAAACCCTGTGACCTTGGGAATGCTCTGCACCATGTGCCAGGAAAAATCCGTCATGATCATATTGATCATGATGTAACCGGGGTAGAACTTACGGGTGGTGGTACGCTTCTGCCCATTTTTGCCCGGTTCGATGACGCGCTCAGTAGGAACGATAACTTCCTTGATCAGGCCGTTTTCCTGCCGGGTACGCATCATTTCGCGAATAGTCTGCTCCACTCTCTGCTCAAACCCTGAATAGGTATGCAGAATATACCAACGGGGAACTTCATAGTTCTCCGGGGCAGGAGCAGACGCTGCGGCCGCCAGTTGTGCCGCAACAGTCACGGCATTTTCTTCGGCGGCGGGGCTTTGCGTTTCGTTGTTTTCAAGTTCCATTTAAAAATTCCTTCTGGAAAAAAAGCAGGGAAAGACCCTGTTCAGTCTGTGGCCCATATACTGAAAAGCCGGGATAATCCCGGCCCTTCAGGAAAGGATAAGGCGCATCAGGCCGGAAAGGATAAAGTCCACCACTCCAAGAAGGATGGCCATGACGACGACAAAACCCAGCACCACCAAGGAGGTGGAACGCGTTTCTTTCCAGTTGGGCCAACTTACCTTGCGCAACTCGGCGCGGGAAAGAACAAGATAATCCTTGAACTCCATCAGGCGGGCAAAAAGCCCAGGCTTCTTGCCATCCGTGGGTTGTTCGCGCTTGGAAGGAGCAGTGGGCTCCTGTTTTTTGCTCATGTCAGCCTCAAACCTGAAAAGACAAAAGAAATGGCAGGCCAGGAGGGATTCGAACCCCCAACATCCGGTTTTGGAGACCGGCGCTCTACCGTTAGAGCTACTGGCCTGCTTTATGAAGCACTAACGAGCTTCGCGATGCAGTGTATGTTTCTTGTCCCAGGGACAATACTTCATTACCTCAAGGCGACCTGTAGTGTTCTTCTTGTTTTTTACCGTCGCGTAGTTGCGCCGCTTGCACTCAGTGCAAGCGAGCAGAATGTTGACGCGCATGGTATTACTCCAGAATTTCGGTCACAACGCCGGAACCAACGGTGTGGCCGCCTTCACGAATAGCGAAGCGGAGACCCTTGTCCATAGCGATGGGAGCGATAAGTTCCACCATAAAGGTGGCGTTGTCACCAGGCATGACCATTTCTACGCCTTCCGCCAAGGAGATGACGCCGGTGACGTCAGTGGTGCGGAAATAGAACTGGGGGCGATAGCCGGAGAAGAAAGGAGTATGACGGCCGCCTTCGTCCTTGGACAGCACGTACACTTCAGACTTGAACTTCTTGTGAGGCGTAATGGACTTGGGAGCAGCAAGAACCTGGCCGCGTTCCACGTCTTCACGCTTGATGCCGCGCAGCAGCGCGCCGATGTTGTCGCCGGCTTCGCCCTGATCAAGCAGCTTGCGGAACATTTCCACACCGGTGCAGGTAGAAGTCTGGGTAGGCTTGATACCCACGATTTCCACGTTGTCGCCAACCTTGATAACACCGCGTTCCACACGACCGGTTACAACAGTACCGCGGCCGGAGATGGAGAACACGTCTTCGATGGGCATCAGGAAGGGCTTGTCGATTTCGCGAACCGGGTCAGGAATATAGCTGTCGCAAGCGTCCAGCAGTTCCTTGATGCACTGGGCTTCAGGCGCATTAGCGTCGTCGCAGTGCAGAGCGTTCAGCGCGGAACCACGGATAACCGGAACATCGTCGCCCGGGAAACCGTTGGCAGTAAGAAGCTCACGCATTTCCATTTCGACGAGCTCAAGAAGTTCGGCGTCGTCGACCTGATCGCACTTGTTCATGAACACGATCAGATAGGGCACACCGACCTGACGGGCGAGCAGGATGTGCTCACGAGTCTGGGGCATGGGACCGTCAGTAGCGGCAACAACGATAATTGCGCCGTCCATCTGGGCCGCACCGGTGATCATGTTCTTGATATAGTCGGCGTGACCGGGGCAGTCCACGTGAGCATAGTGGCGCTTGTCGGTCTCGTATTCAACGTGAGAGGTAGCAATGGTAATGCCGCGTTCTTTTTCTTCAGGAGCCTTGTCGATATTTTCGTAATCAACGAAGGTACCCTTGCCCTGAAGACCGGCAATTTTGGTGATGGCGGCAGTGAGGGTGGTCTTGCCGTGGTCGATATGACCAATGGTGCCAATGTTTACGTGAGGCTTTTTGCGCTCAAATTTTTCCTTACCCATGGTAGTCTCCTAGAAGTGGTTACCTTTTGTGGCGTCCTGCATGAGAAGCATACGCTGTCCAACCCCGCGAATGCGGCGGGGCAGCCCTGTGTTAACGAGGCCAAGTGGCGACTGATGGGGAGGAAAGACTTGATGGCAGGAATGGAGCGGGAAACGAGATTCGAACTCGCAACCCTCAGCTTGGAAGGCTGATGCTCTAGCCGTTGAGCTATTCCCGCCCGATGCCGTAGTCCCCTGACAGCGCGCACTGTCTCCTACAGCGGTACCAGCATAAAGCTGGTGGTGGGGGGTGGACTTGAACCACCGTAGTCTTGCGACGACAGATTTACAGTCTGTTCCCTTTGGCCACTCGGGAACCCCACCACGCTTTTGACAGGGAATTTCACCCTGTCTGCAACCGGAAGAAGGAGCGTCACCTTCACCGGCATCACCGATCTTGCGATCGGCCCTGCCCCGTGAGAACACAGGGAAGGAAATTTGAAGCCCCGGCAATTCCGGCCAGCTTCGCAAAATTATGGAGCTGGCGATGGGAATTGAACCCGCAACCTGCTGATTACAAATCAGCTGCTCTGCCAGTTGAGCTACGCCAGCAGCCGGTCATGAAAGATACACACAAACAGATGCGCTTGGCAAGTAAAATTTTCATCTTATTTCAATCGGAGTTAAGCCCGCTGAAGGATGAAAAGTTTTTCCATGCGCGAGGCATGTCTTTAGCTGACCTCAACTTCTTTGTAAAGCAAAAAAATGCTTTTCCTGTATTTTTTTCTGTCCGTGCCAATGCTCCTGGACAGGTGTTTTGTTAAACTCGAAATTCCTGCCGCCCTCACCCTTCCCGAATCAGCTTCAACTCATTTATGATACACGTGGCGGCAAAGGCAGAGGATTTTCAATAAGAATACGTCATTCCTTTTTACCTGGAAACGTCCCCACCGTCTTTTTTCGCCCGCACGGCCTTGCCTTCGTCTTGATATTTGCGAATAATATCATGCATTTCCGTCCAGGATGTAATGAACACGCTTACGCCGTCCTTTCCCAGCGTAAGACAGCAGGCC
>JAEXGX010000029.1 GCA_023450535.1 Pseudomonadota bacterium
GCTTTGGGACATGGTGACTCCATGAAAGAGGGCAGGACCCTCAGCGGGTTACAGCGCGTATGCGGCACGCATGGCTTGATGAACGGCCTCCATCACCTTGCCGGGGCGGAGGCAATCCCCTATAGCCGTCGCCGGGACGCCTTCCCGAGCCAGTTCTTGCGCCAGGGTATTATTGGGGGCGTACCCCAGACCCAGCACAAGCGTATCAAAGCCAGTCAGTTCCACTTCCGCGCGCCAGACGTCACGCACGCGTGCGCCATCCGGCAGTAGTTCAAGAATTTCATGCCGCACGAAGGCCGTAACCCCAAGCCGGTCCAATCGGGGCAACAACAGGCGGCGGGTACGCAGATCGACATCCAGGGCGATCTCGTCGCGTAATTCTACTATGGTTACCTTTTTTCCCTGTTCTGCCAGAAATTCTGCCGTTTCACAGGCAACTAATCCTCCGCCCAGCATGAGGATTTGTTTGCCGCAGGGCGCACCTCGCAAGATGTCTTCCGCCGCGACCGCCCTGCTCTCCCGGCAGAATCCGGGGCGAAGAGGCGTACTGCCGGTAGCAACGAACACAGTGTCGGCGTTGAAATCCATGATGAAAGAGGCGTCGGCTTTAACGCCGGTCAGGAGATTGACGCCCATTCTGGACAGTGCCTGTTCCCAGTAGGCAACGAGGTCGCCATAAGCCTGTTTGTGGGGCGGCAGTTTTGCGACGTTGAGCAACCCGCCGAGATGTTGCTCTTTTTCTGCCAGAGTAACGTCGTGTCCGCGCCGGGCGGCAGTCAGGGCGGCCTGCATGCCGGCGGGACCGCCTCCGACAATCAGTACGCGGCGGGGGGTGGCGGCACGCTCTGCCGGAAACATTCCTTCGTATCCGGCGAGAGGGTTGACCGCACAGCTTACGGGTTCGATACGTCCGAATGCTCCTACGCAACCTTCGTTGCAAGCGACGCAGGGCCGCACATCTCGCTCCATCCCTGCCAGGGTTTTCTGCGGCAGCAGCGGATCTGCAATGAGTGCGCGGCCCATGGCCACGATGTCTGCTTTTCCGGAAGAGAGAATATGCTCCGCAATTCGCCCATTAATGATGCGTCCCGCCACGGATACAGGGACACGGGCACTCACCGCCTTTTTGATCGCTTCCGCGCGATCAGCGTTCCAACCTTCAGGTACAGCGCTCGGAGGAATGGTATATTCATTGGTTTCTGCTATGCCCACACTGATGTTGAGGGCGTCAACACCATTATCCACAAGCAGCCGTGCGATATCGCAGGCCATGTTCAGGTCAATGCCGCCAGAAATGAATTCCTCTACGCTCATGCGGTACATGATGGGGTAATCGGGGCCGACTTTGGAGCGTACAGCTTTCAGAACTTCAAGGGGAAAGCGCATACGCTTTTCAAAGGTGCCGCCGTATTCATCATCGCGTCTATTGGTATGAGGAGAGACAAACTGATTCAGGAGATAACCATGTGCGCCGTGTAATTCGATCAGATCGAAGCCCGCCTCCACAGCGCGGCCTGCCGCTTGGACATATGCCTCCCGTATGACGCCGATGTCGTCGGCGTTCATGATCCGGCTTTCCTCATATGGCGTAATACCGGGAAGATGGGAAACGAGCAGAATGGGGCCGCCGGAGGATGCGGGTATGGCGGTGCGTCCGCCGTGTTGGAGCTGTATGCCTATTTTACCGCCTTCGGTATGTACGGCAGAGGTCAAGCGCGCCAGCCCGGGGATCAGAAGGTCATCGGATATGCCTACGCCCCGGTGATAACTGTTGCCCGAACGGTGCACGTAGGTTGCTTCGACCATATTCAGGGCACAGCCCCCTCTGGCGCGGGCTGCATGGTAGTTGATCAGCTTGTCACTGACTTCACCGTTCACAGCCGCGTGGCTGGTGACCATGGACGGCATGATGATACGGTTTTTCAGCTCCAGCCCGTTGATTTTGATCGGAGAAAAGAGATGCTCGTAATGCATGTGTACCTCGTTACGGAAAGGATGCCCCATAAGATGTCAATTCAGGCTGAACAGGCGTTCGGCGTTTTCATGCAGAATTTTGGGCAGAACCTGTTCGCTGTAGCCCTGAGCCATGAAACGCGGCAGGGCTTGCGTATAGTCCGCATAAGGGTAGGCCGAAGCATAGCACATCTTGTCGCCAATTATGGTGTTGACGGCTTCCACCAGCATATTTGCTCCGGGGAGGTGGCGGTAAATGGAGCTTTCAAAATAGACGTTTTCATGCCGCCACACGATGGCAATGAGTTCCTGTGTAAAAGGAAATCCGGCATGGGAAAGCAATATTTTTAACCGGGGAAAATCAGCCGCGACGCGATCGCACGGGATGGGAGAACCCCATTCCATATAGCCTGAGCCGATGGGGAGGGGGCCAATGGTGATCAGCACCGGGACGCCAAGCTCCTGGCACAGCTCATAGAGAGGATAAAAACGGCGGTCTGCAGCGTCGCAGTGCAGGGCGAAGGGATCCACGGAAACACCCTTGAGCCCGAGCTCACGCACGGCATGGCGAATATCGG
>JAEXGX010000048.1 GCA_023450535.1 Pseudomonadota bacterium
GCCCTGATCAACGAATTCGCCGCCAGGGGCATTATGCTGGCTCGCGGCCCGCTCTATTTGTATCAGAGCATTCAGGATTACCGAGTAATGACCATGCCCGCCTCGGACGGCACCGAGCGGGTGGTAGCTTGCGGTGGTCTGCATGTGCTGTGGGAGGATCTGGCTGAAGTGCGATCCGTGGCGGTACATCCCGCGTTGCAGAAGAATGGATTGGGCCGGGCCATGGTGGAGGCTCTGCTGGATGACGCCAGACGGCTGGAAGTGCGGCGCGCCTTCACCTTTACCTTGGCCGAAGGTTTTTTTCGGAGTCTGGATTTCGCGGTTATTCCGCGCGATCAACTGCCGCCCGTAGTCTGGGCGGAATGCAGTAAGTGCCCGAAATACTATAAATGTGACGAAGTAGGCATGATCCGCCTCCTTTTTCCCCTTTCCGTGTGACCTCCAGGAGTCTTTCATGATCCAACTGACCGGGCGACATTTTTTGAAGATTGCCGATTATAGTCCTGAGGAACTGGACTTTCTGTTAAACCTTGCAGCGCGCCTCAAGGCGGCCCGCAGGCATGGCACGGAACCCCGCCTGCTGGACGGGCGGCGCATCGCCCTGATTTTTGAAAAGGATTCTACTCGTACCCGTTGCTCCTTTGAAACAGCGGCATATGATCAGGGTGCGCATTGCACCGTGCTCGGCGCGGGGTCGCAGATCGGAAAGAAGGAATCCATGGCCGATACCGCCCGTGTGCTTTCCCGCATGTTCGACGGCATTGAGTATCGGG
This sequence comes from Pseudomonadota bacterium, assembly GCA_023450535.1. Lineage (GTDB taxonomy): Bacteria > Desulfobacterota > Desulfovibrionia > Desulfovibrionales > Desulfovibrionaceae > Mailhella. Next base: position 774 of record JAEXGX010000048.1, read on the forward strand.
GGCACGGACAGTGTGTGGTCGAGGAGCTGGCCCGGCACTCTTCCGTGCCGGTGTGGAACGGCCTGACCAATGAGGCGCACCCCACGCAGATACTGGCGGATTTTCTCACCATGCGCGAGCACTGCGCAAAACCGCTTTCTGAAACGACTTTCGCCTATCTTGGCGACGCCCGTTATAACATGGGCAATTCCCTGATGATGGGCGCGGCCAAAATGGGGATGAAGTTCCGGTCCATCGCTCCCGCCGCGCTCCAGACTTCAGCGCAAGTGCAGCGTATGGCGCAGGAAGCGGCCGCCGCCACGGGCGCGGAGATCGTCTGCACCGATAATGTGGCCGAGGGCGTGAAGGGCTGCGACTTTTTATATACGGATGTATGGGTTTCCATGGGGGAGCCGGACGAGGTATGGAAGGAGCGCATTGACTTGCTCCTGCCCTATCAGGTCAACGCGCGGGCCATGGAATTGACGGGAAACCCCGAGTGCAAATTCCTGCATTGTCTGCCTGCTTTTCACAACCGTGAAACGAGCGTGGGGGAAAGCATTTATCAGAAGTTCGGTCTTGATGCGCTGGAAGTGACGGAAGAGGTGTTTGAGTCGCCCGCGTCCGTGGTTTTTGACGAGGCGGAAAACCGCGTGCATACTATCAAGGCCGTCATGGTTGCGACCATCGGCCATGTCCCCCCTGTATTTATGGAAGATTGAACGAGGAGGCCATGCAGGAAGAAAAGATTGTTTTTGTTCCGTTGAGCGAAGATGATTCTCGCGCGGCCTTTGGTTGCGGCCTGAACTGTACACAGCAGGTATTTCTCCGGGTTGCCGAAGCCTTGGGCGTGGACAGGGAGCTTGCAATTCGTACAGCGTCCGGCTTCGGGGGCGGGATGGGACACGCGGAAACCTGCGGGGTGGTGAGCGGGGCGGTTATGGCCATAGGGCTGTGTGTCGGGCCTTCCGGAGAAGGCGACGCCGACGGCCGCGCCCGGGTGAAGAATATGTGCGCCGCGTTTGAAAAAGCCTTTCTAACCCGTAATACCTCGTTGCGCTGCAAAGATCTGCTCGGGTATGATCTTTCCACGCCCGAGGGCATGGCAAAATTGCGGGAGCTGGGGCGCTTCGGTACGATTTGCCCCCGTCTGGTCAGCGGCGGCACGGAGATTCTTGCTGAACTTCTGAGCTAGGGTGTGTTAACACAAAACAGAAAAAACTTGCTTTTTCGGGGCTCATCTCTGCTCTCTTTATCCGTACGGAGCGTTGCTTCTACGGCTGAAGTTTCCCTGATTCGCCTCATTTATTGGAATTATTCCAAATAGTGCGAACATCCCCTAGAGCATTTCACCGCAGAACAGCTCGAGAGACTTGAATTTTTAATTCAGACAAGCGGGAGAACTTTCCAGAAAAAGTTCTCCCGCTTGTCTTTCTGTTCTCTTTCGTCAGATGACATTACCCGCGCACCAGCCGGTATCGGTGGCATTACGGATATTGGCAGGCCCGGTGCAGTCGCCGACCGGGAGAACGTCAAACGCTGTACCGAAGAAGGCGTCACGTTCTTCCGCCAGAGGGATGGAGCCGGCGGAAAGGATCACGCTGTCTGCCGCGATGGCGCGGGTGTTTCCTTCTTTGTCGCGCACAACCACGCCGGTGTCCGTGATTTCCACGCACAGCGTGCTGATCAGCAGTTCCACCCCGTTCTTTTCCATGTGTTCCTCAAGGCTCATGCGGTCGGCGATTTCCGCCGTGGCGGCGTAGTGGGGCGACATTTCCACCACTGTCATGTTGTGTCCGCGTTCTCCCAAGGCGATGGAAAGTTCACAGCCCACCACGCCGCCTCCGATGACGACGATTTTTTTGCCGAGCTTTTTTTCGTTGCCGAACACGTCCCAGGCCATGGCGACAATGGGCTTGTTCACTCCCGGAATGGGCGGCACGGCCTGTTTCGCACCCACGGCCACAATGACCGCGTCGAAATTGGCCTTGGCGATCAGTTCAGGTGTCATGCGCAGGCCGAGCACCACCTTTACGCCGCGCTTGCGGACCTGAGTAATCAGATAGTCGCGGAACGCAGTGACTTCCTTCTTGAACCACAAATGTTGCGGGTAGAAGCCGGTTTGTCCGCCAAGCGAGTCCTTCTGTTCGAAAAGAGTCACGTCGTGTCCCTTCTCGGCGGCAGTGACGGCGGCCTGCATGCCCGCGATCCCCCCTCCAACAACGGCGACGGATTTTTTACCGGTGAAGCGGAAGGCGCGGACGCGGGCGCTGCCCTGCCCGACCAGCGGATTGACAGAGCATTTGGTTTCAAAGGTGGCGTCGTTGAGTATGGTTACTTCCGTGGTCAGGGGGTTGCGCCGTCCGCCGTCCACACAGTAGTCGCAATGGATGCAGGGGCGGATATCTTCTTCCCGGCCTTCGCGTACTTTGTTGACCCAATCGGGGTCGGCCACGGCCTGACGGGCCATCAACACGTAATCACAGCGCCCTTCAGCGATGAAGTGTTCGGCCATTTCTGCGCTGTGTACCGAGCCGATGACGCCCACGGGTTTTTTGAAACCGGCCTTTTTAAGCGCCTCCGCTCCGTCGATGTTGTGACCGGGTGTTACGAAACAGGTAGGGTGCATCTTGGGGCGGGCGTGGGCGTCAAGGCGGGTACCGCAGGAGAGGTGGATCATGTCCACATGATCTTCCATGAGCAGAGCCTGACGGGCGGCGTCTTCGGGGGTGATGCCGCCCTCGGCGCGATCCGAGCCGTTCATGCGGATTTCGATGATCATGTTGTCCCCCACCGCTTCCCGAATGCGCTTGATGACCATGAGCGGGAAGCGCACCCGGTTTTCGACCGAGCCTCCGTAGCGGTCGGTGCGCTTGTTGCTGAGTGGCGAGAGGAAATTGTTCATCAGCCAGCCGTGCCCGTAATGAAGCATAATGGCGTCGAACAGACAGCGCCGGGCCTGAAGGGCAGCCTCGACGTACATTTGGGCAACTGTTTCCATGTCCTCTTCGGTCATTTCATGCACCATGTGGCCGTTGTACATGAAGGCGCTGGGCCCCATGGGCGGGCAGACCTCGGATAAGGCGCAGATGCCGGGATGATAGATTTCGCAGGCCGTGCGGCAACCGAAAGCATGGATGGAGCGCTGGGCGAAATGCATGAAGGTGAACCCCTTGGACGCCTCGTCCAGATTCAGCGTACCGATATGGGCGCTGTGAGCCGGAACTTCAATGGGTATGGCGCAGGAGGCGAAGCCTCCGCGCGCGAAGTCGGTGTAGTAATCCACACCGTAGTCGTTGATGACGCCGTGGGTATCGCTGGAGTAGGCTCCGGATGCCTGCATGGGGCCGACCATGATGCGGTTTTTATACACGATGTTTTTTTTGCCCACGGTCAGGGGCTGAAACAGATGGGGATACTTTTCCAGATACAGCGGCTTGGACATGGCGTTCTCCTTGTGGTTGTCGTGACGGGAAACAGAGCCCGCACTCTTTCCATAGATGAAACGGCATGTTTTTCTCTATTGATCCCAATCTGATACAAGTATAAATTTTTTTTTGATACCAGACAGCTTGAGATTGAACCCGTTATGGGGCCGGGCGGCGCGGGGTCAGGTTTCAGCCTGAAGGCGACGGGCCGGAATACAGTGCCCGGCTGGCAGATATGTTCAAGCGCCGCATGTTCCGAGCGGCAAGGAGGCAGCGCGTGCAGTTTCGTCATCTTGAATATTTCGTGCATGCCGTGGAATGCAAATCCCTGAACAGAGCGGCGCGACGTCTGGACGTCAGCCCGCAGACGCTGTGCGCGGGGGTGGCCTCTCTGGAAAAGGAATTGGGGTATCCACTGCTCCGGCGTTCCCCGTCCGGTGTGACTCCCACGCCGGAAGGGGAAATAGTGTGTAACGATGCGTTGCAGATGGGGGATATGGTGCGCCGTTGGCGTGCCCTTGCCCGTACGCGGAGTGATCGCGACACGGTGATGGTGAAGTTGGGAGCCTCTACTACGTTGATGCGCTGGCTGGTGCCGCAGGTCGTCATTCAGGTCAAGAAGGATTACCCGCACATCTATTTCGACCTGTACGAATCCTTTGTGGAACAGGTGTTCCGCACTGTGATGGACAAACGCATGCTGGGTCTGATTACCTGTGTGAACGAACGAGTGGAAAGTTCATACCGTGTTCAGCTCGCTCAAAACGACATGGAGGCCCTGGTCGGGCCGGAGGATGGATGTGTGGTGGTGCTGAATCGTGAGCATCCGTTCGCTGTTCTGCCGCACCTTGCCTTGCGGCACCTGGCGGAACTGCGTATGGCCTGGAATCCGCAGCGGGATCGTTTTTTCGTGTATCGCGACATATGCAAGTATTTTTCTCCAGAAGGCATTATCCATATTCCGGAACAGGAAAATCTTTTGCGGCTCATTTCCATGGAAAGCGGCATCGCGGCCGTGCTGCCGCGCAGCGTATTACGCGCGCCGGGAGACTGGGGGCGGAATCTGCGCGGCATGGATGTGGAGGATTTTCCCATGCCCGGTCGGATATGGATCATTTATCCCCGCAGACTTCGCTCTTCCGAAAGCGTGGTGCTGGAGGCCGTCCGCAGAACGCTGGACGCAGTGGGAGCCGATACCGGAGCATGATGCCGGGCATGCGAAAAGAGCCTTCTTTTTAGGGAAGGCTCCGCGCAATGAAGGAATTTTTGATGAAAAGGATTCGTTCGTTGAGCCCCTGCGCTACTTTCCGTATTCGGCGTTGGCCCGTTCCATGCAGGCGGCGAACAGCGCAATGGCTTCCTTTGCCCGCGTGAGGCCACGTTTTTCGCGATCCGTTACCCAGGCGGCCCGGAACGGCGCAAGTGCTTCCCGCATCTTCGCCTGTTCCTTGTCGGGCATCGCGTTCAGGGTGCACTTGTCATTGGCATGTACCCATTCCAGAGATGAACCGATTTCCGAGTCGATGGTATTTCCCACCTCACGGGACATGGCTTCTCCGGTGCTTTCATCGAGTATTTTGCGCAGATCTTCGGGGAGGGAGTCCCACACCTTGCGGTTCATGATCAGATAGTGGTAGCCGGGCGCCATGGGGAAATCCAGGATATCGGAAAGAACCTCATACAGACGGAAAGGCTGAAGAATGGTAAGGGCCATGAACTGCGTATCGGTTTGGCCGCGTTGCACGCTCATGTAGATATCTGGAGGGGAAACCGGCACGGGTACGCCGCCCAGCGCGGTGATGATCCTGTCCACGCCGGAAATGTGATAGCCGACCTTTTTGCCCTTGAAGTCTGACACTCCCTTCATGGGAGAAGTGGAGCAGACCATCATGGGGCCAGTACTCCATACGGCGAGCAGCTTTGTCTTGTCGTTGTCCAGCTCGCTTTTCACCCAGCCGTTGCCATTGACGTAGGAGTGGAACCCCATGGACGCAGCCATGCTGTTCACGCCCGGAACATTGGCGTCGCCGGTGTCTGCGTAGCCGTAACGGCCGGGGTTGGCTCCGAACAGGCTGTGCCCTATGTCCACACGTCCCTTGATGACGGCGTCCGGCACCTCCTTGGAAGTGCAGATGGTGCCGGGGCTGTAGAAGACGATTTTTAAACGGCCCTGACTGCGTTTTTCCACATCCTCGATCCAGGGTTTCCAGACATTGACAAATACAACGTGGTTTTCGCGGTAGCCTTCGCTGGTGAAGGCCAGTTCATAGCTTTTTGCCGCGATTGCCGGAGCAGGCAGGCAGAGTACCAAAGCAACCAGGGATGCTGACAAGAGATTTTTCATGGCTCCTCCTCATGGGATAGTTTTAATTTTTATACATAGTCTGGATACTTCTGCTGTGGCGGAAGCTCCAGGCTTCAGAAAAAGAGACCTGGAAGCCAGAGGGCGATTTTGGGGAAAAGGATGATGAGAAATATCTGAAGTGCGATGCAACCGAAGAAGAGCCAGACGTTTTTGAAAATTGCCATCAGCGGGACATCCCGTGCCATGGAACCGATACCAAATACGTTGATGCCTACCGGGGGAGTAATGACGGCCATTTCCGTCAGCAGGACAATGATGACCCCGAACCAGACAGGATCGAAGCCCAGAGCCTGCACGGTGGGAAAGATGGTGGGCAGGGTGAGCAGAAGCAGCGGCAGCACGTTCATCATGCAGCCCATGAGTATGTAGAAACCGATGATGACGGCGAGAATGACGTAACGGTTCACGTCCAGCTCTGCCACGGCATTGGCCATGTTCACCGTGATGCGGGTATAGGCGATGAACACGCCGAGCAGGGCGACGCACATGAGAATAAACATAAGTTTTCCGGCAATGAGCACGGTGTTTTCCAGGCAATGCCGGGTCTGCTTCCAAGTGATGCGGCGCATGATCAGAGCGAAAATCCATACGGCCACGGAGCCGATGGCGCCCGCTTCAGTCGCGCTGAAAAATCCGGCCAGTATGCCGCCCATAATGATAAAAACGAGCAGGATGATGGCGACAATGCCCTTGAGCGAATGGAACTTTTCCTGCATGGAATATGCCCGTCCCCGGGGCAGAAGATCCGGCCTGCGGCGCGCCATGAGGAGAAGAAGCAAGATGAACATGCCGGAAAGCATGAGCCCAGGCACGACGCCGGCTATGAACAGCCGTCCGGTAGACGACTCTGTGATGATGGCATAGATGATGAAACTGAGGCTCGGCGGAATAAGCACGCCCAGTGTGCCTCCGCAGGCCAGCGTGGCGCAGGAGAAGGCGGGATCATACCCCTGCTTGCGCATTTCAGGAAGAGCGACGGAAGTCATGGTCACACCTGTGGCCAGGCTGTCGCCGCAAATGGCGGCAAAACCCGCGCATCCGGTAATGCTGGCTATGCCAAGAGAGGCCGGGGTACGGCCCATCCAGATACGGGCCGCGCTGAACATGTCGCCGCTGATGCCGGAAATGACGGAGAGTTCGCCCATGAGGCAGAAAAGCGGCACGACAGCCATGGTTGAAGAGAACGCGGCGTTGTAGGAAGTCTGGCTCAAGGTGCTGAACTGGGCGATGATGTCCGGGTTCAGACAGAGCAGGCCGAGGAATCCGGAAATGCCCATGGCATAACCGAGAGGAAAACCGAGAAAAAGAATAATCATGAAGCCCACCATGCCGAGGACACCCAGTTGTGAGCGGGAGAGAGCCACGGCGCAAACTTCGAGAATCTAGGGCAGGGCGGCGGCCAGCAACGTGATGGAGAGAACGGCGGGAATCCCGGCCCGGCTTTCGCGCGACAGGGCGCGGAACTTTCCGAAGCAGTTGACCAGCAGCACCAGAGCGAAAAGGCTCATGCAGCAACCGAAGAAAAACATGGGGATGAAAAGCGGAATATGCATGACCGGGGTTATTTCTCCACCCGAGGCCTTTTCTGCGGCGACGGCCAGAACTTGCCAGCTCAGCATGGAGAAGAACACCAGCCCTGTAAACTCGAACAGGGCGTCCAGAAATGTCTGCAGGCGCGGGGGAAACCTGGTGTAAAAGAAGTCGATGGCGATATGCCGGTCACGGCAGGCGATGACAATCATGCCGCAGACGGTGAGTAATCCCATCATGAGTTCCTGAACTTCAAACGCTCCGGCGAAATAGGCGCCGGTATGGCGCAGCGCGACGTCCAGGGCCACCGGAAGCGCCAGCAGTACGAGCGCCCCCGCGCCCAGAGCGAGGCTTGCCTTTGAAACAATCCGGTAGAAGGAGGAGAAGGGGCGATTTGTATCTGGCACGGAAGTCATGGCTTACTCCTTGCGGTATGGGGCACGGGTTTGGCCGGGACGGACGGGCTACTTTGCTGGGAACAAAAGAGTGAGAAAAAGAGCATTGCGCGGAAGCGCCGGGAGAGAAAAACTTCCAGCTTGAGGGTACATTAATAAAAAAAATAACGAGCAACAATTCGCGGGAAACTGATGCTGGTATCAATTTTTTTTTGATAGAATTTTAATTGTTCATTGCATGGCAAGCCGGCGCAGCTCTTCCATGTTTTCAATGGTCAGGTGTTCTCTGGTCAGTTCACCGATGACGCCGCGCTGTTTCAGTTCCTGAATGGAGCGCAGCAGTGTGGCCCGGTGCATGCCGAAGAGGTTTGCCAGTTCGGTTTGGGAGATATTGGGCACGAGCTCCCATGCTCCTCCACAGGCCTGCGACATATTCAGGCAGAAGCGGCAGATTTTGGTCAGCGCGTCGGTATTGGAGTAAGAGAGGGAATTGTGCATGGCCAGCAGTTTGACGCCGAGCGAGGCCATGAGGTTGACAATAAGCCGGGGATGAGCGCGCACAAATTCTTCGTCGCGCAGGAGTGAACCTTCAAAGCGCCATAGCACCACGTCAGTGAAGCAATAAAACTGGCAACCCGCGTCGCGGAAATCGGTAATCTGGCGTCCGAGAGAGTCGGCCACGTTGATCAGGTTGCCCGGCTCCATGTAGAGCATATTCTGGACCTTGCCGTCCGCCGCGCCATGCAGGATAGTCAGGCGTCCCTTTTCCAGATAGTAGAAGCTGCCTGCCGGCAGGGTGTTGAGCACAAGGTAGTTGCCTCGCGCATGCTCTTCCCGTTGTGCCAGATGCAGCACTTCTTCCCAGCATTTGTTCATGACCGGCAGGGTAGAGGTATGGATGGACGAGGCGGGCACGTTCGACATGGCAACTCCCGTCCGCCGCGTCCGGGTATCGGAGTCGCAGGGACGGAAGGTATGATATACCCGGAGCTTCCGGCTTCGCAAGCCGGAGGGCGGTGGAGCGGCTAGAGCAATTTTACTTTGAAATTGCTCCCGAAGTTGAGCGGAGCGAAACTTCGCTACTCGAAAGTTCTTGAGGGGGCTTCTCGCCCCCTCAAACTCCCCTCGGCAGGGCGTAGTACGCCCTGCACCCCCAATTTTACGATATGTTATAATTATGGGGGTGCGGGGTGGAACTCTGTTTTACCAACATTCTGAAACCCCTCAGGGAGGGGGTTTCATCCCATTGAGGCTGCTGATTCTATCAGCAGCCTCAAAAATCAGGAGTAGGTCGCGGCTTTGCCGCGCCGTTAATCGACTGATTTTTGTGCCTTTCCGCCCGGAGCCCCCCCGAAATTTGAGGGGGCTCCGGTGGGCGGCGAAACCCCTCAAGGAGGGGTTTTCATCCCATTGGAAACGCCGGGCCGTGCTGTTCCCGCAGCAGCGTGAGCAGGCGCTGCTCGTCCGCCCGCTTTGCGTCCGCACCGACAGATTCCAGACGCAACGCCCCGGTGGGGCAGGTCGCCACGCAGGGCGGGCCAATGCCGTCTTCCCGCAGCCCGGCGCAGAGGTCGCATTTTTCCATGACGCCGTTCTGTTCATTGAAACGGGGCACGTCAAAGGGGCAGGCCTCCGCGCAGGCTTGGCAGCCAAGGCAAGCTTCCTCGTCCACCGTTACCGTACCGTCTTCGGCTTTGGCAATAGCCTCGCCGGGGCATACGGTGAGGCAGGCCGGATTGGCGCAGTGGCGGCAGGAGAGGGCGAGGTGGCGCGGAGAGGGGGCCTCTTCCGCATGCAGCCAGATCAGTTCCATGCGGCGGCGCACTCCTCCTCGCCAGGTGCGGCAGGCATTCACGCAGCCGCAACAGCCGCAGCAGCGATCGGGGTCGAACACAAGCGAATATTCCACGTCAATTCTCCCGTATTTTGCGGATGCTGACCAGCGTCTGACTGCCCATAGCCGAAACCAGGGGATCGCTGATGGCTTTGTCGTCCGGGGAATAGAGCAGATTGACGTTAGCTCCTCCGTCCAGCAGCGGCAGATCCGGCAGGTTCATTTCCGCGCAGCCCTGCCACCAGCCGTGCGCCATCATGACAGTATCCTTTCTGATGCCGGGCCACAGTTCGGCTCTGGCACGGACGGTACCGTGAGGGGAACATATTTCCACTTCATCCCCGTTTGCGATGCCGAGGCTTGCGGCGCTTTCCGGGTGGACATGCAGGGTAGGGAAGGGCATGAGGCGGCGCAGATCCGGCACGTTGCGCTGCCAGCCAGCCGAAAAGCAGCGGGTGGTGTGGTAGTCGGACAGGATGAAAGGATGGCTTTGCGTCAATTCGGGGGTTCCGGTCAGGCTTTCAGCCGCTTCGCGCCATTCGGGCAGGGGAGAGAAACCCGCCGCCTCGAACAGGGTGTTATACAGAGCAACCTTGCCCTGTTCCAGCCAGGGACCGCCGTCGAGACGGGAACTTTTGGCGGTGAAGATTTCGGCGTAGCGTTCGTATTGCCGTTCGCGTGCCTGCGCCAGGAGGCCGAGGGGCTGTGCGCGCAGCTCCTGCATGGTCAGGCCCAGCGGCTCAAGTTGCCAGTTCATGCAGGCTTCCATATCACCGTGCCAGAATTGTTCGCCGTATCCCATAGCCACGCCCAAATCGAGAAAGATCTGCTGCATGGAACGTCCCTGACCTACGGGGTCCGCAGCCCGGCGGCGGGCCATAAGCAGCGGGCCGCGTTCCTGAAAGGGATGATCGATTTCATAGGGTGTGAGTGCGGGCAGAACGATATCCGCCCAGGCCATGTCCGCCGTGCGGTGGGTATCGAACACGGCGTAGAAATCCACTTTTTCCAGTGCCTGGAGCACTCCGCGCGGGTCACGGGTGCTGACCGAAGGCTGGGTGCCCGGCGCGATGATCGCATGAATGACAGGTTTCTCTTCCTGCACATTCTGGAAAATCCGGTAATAGCAGGCCGAGGTGCCCTCCAGAAAGGGCTGGAAGACACGGGGAAATTCCGGCCCCACGATTTTATCTACCCAATCCTGCGTGTAACGGCCCTTGATATGCACGGAACGCGGAGAAGGGCGATCGAAACGGGGCTTGCCGAGCAGGTTGCAGCCGGGGCGATCCAGGTGTCCGGTGATGGCCATGAGCATGGCAATGGCCCGCAGGGCGTCTCCGGCGGAAGGGGCATGCTCCAGCCCGTTGCCGAAATCAATGGCCGCCCTCGGCGTGGTGGCATAGGTGCGGGCCATTTCCGCAATTTGCGCGGCAGGCACGCCGCAGATGCGCTCCGCCCAGTCCGGCGTAAAGCGCCGGACATGTTCCGCAAGGCGATCGTAGCCGTAACACCATGCATCTACAAATTTCTGGTCGATGAGCGCTTCTCCGCAGACCACATGCAGCATGGCCAGGGCCAGCGCGGCGTCTGTGCCGGGGCGCACGGGAACCCAGTCTGTAGCATAGGCTCCGTCTGCCTCAAGTGAGGGTTTGATGGCATAGATTCGCGCTTTGCGGGCGCGGGCGTCGGCCAGCGCGGAGGCTCCGCCCAGGGGCGGCCCGGAATAGACCGGCTGTTTGCCCCAGACCAGAATGAGATCGGCGTTACGACAGTCGGGGTTGGGCCGCGCGCCCACGGTGTAGTGGAACGCAAAGGCCATTTGCATGGCGCAGATGCCGCTGTGCGCGTAGTTGGGACTGCCGTGCGCGACGAGGAAACGGTACAGGTATTCGCTGTAGTCGCGCCGGGCGGGAGAGAGTATGGTCAGGGATTCCGGTCCGAATTTTTCTTTTTGTTCTTTCAGCGTGCAGGTGATGACGCCGAGGGCTTCTTCCCAGCTTATGGGGGCAAATTTTCCCTCGCCGCGTTTGCCGATGCGCCGCAATGGCGTAGTAAGCCTGTCCGGCGAATACACCCACTGCGGCGCGGCATGGGCTTTGCAACACAGGCCGCCCTTATTCTGCGGGGCTTCAGCCATGCCCGCCACGCGCACCAGGCGTCCGTCCCGCACAAAGGCATAGAGGGCGCAGTTACTGCGCGGACCGCACATGCCGCACCAGGTAGGTACGACTTTGCACCCTTCTTTTTCTGCCAGGCGGCGGGCGACATCCAGCGTTACAGCCTGCGTGGGGAGAGGGGAAGCCTTGGCATGTGGATTCATCGAAACATCCTTTACGGTTTGAACCTTCTCCTTCGGGGGAAATCAGTTTCCCGCGAGGCCGGGCAGCCACAGGGACAGGATGGGAAAGGCCATCAAAATCGCTACATGGATAAGGTCCGCCGCCAGAAAGGGCATGACGCCCCGAAATACGGAGGACATGGGGACATTGGCCACACCCTTGATAACGAAAAGGTTGAGGCCCACGGGCGGGGTGATCAGCCCGATTTCCGTCACGCGCACCACCAGAATGCCAAACCAGATGGGATCAACATGATACGCTTCAATAAGCGGAAAGAAAATGGGCACGGTGAGCAGGACAATGGCCATTGAGTCCATGAAGCAACCGAGTATGACCATGACCAGCAGCACACCGCATACGACGAGCATGGGGTTTTCCACCACGCCTGCGATGACGCTGGAAAGTTCCGACGGAATGCGGCTGACGGTCAGAAAATAACCGAAGATCATGGCCCCCAGCACGATCATGAAACACATGCCGGATGTTTTGACAGAATCTTCCAGGCTGTCGCGCAAAAAGACGAAGCGGTTCTTGCAGCGCCCTAATCCGATAAGCAGTGCGCCGAATGCGCCCACTCCCGCCGCTTCATTGGGAGAGAACACGCCCAGATACAAGCCTCCGATGACCACGGTGAACAGCAGCACGATGCTCCAGACCCTGGTCAGGGAGTGGATTTTGGCCTGCATGGGCCAGCTTTGCCCGGCAGGGCCGTCGGCGGGGCGGCGCTTTACCCAGAAGCGCACCACGACCATGTACAGGGAGATCTGGATGAATCCGGGAATGAACCCGGCCATGAACATGTCGCCGATGGACTGCCCGGTGATGATCCCGTACAGCACCATAACTGTGCTGGGAGGGATAAGGATGCCCAGAGTGCCCCCGGCGGCGATGCAGCCGGTGGCCAGACTGTTGGCGTATTTGAATTTGCGCATTTCGGGGAAAGCGACAACCCCCATGGTCACGGCGCAGGCCACGGAAGACCCGCAAATAGCGGCGAAGCCCCCACAGGCGGCCACAGTGGCAATGGCCAGCCCGCCCTTCAGTTTGCCCAGCCAGGTGTTCACGCAGGCAAAAAGTTCATTGCTGATGCCGGATTTGAAGGCGAAATTGCCCATGAGCAGAAAGAGGCAGACCACGGCATAGGTGGGGTTGGCGAAGGTTTCGTAAGGGACGCCGCGCAGCAAACCGAGCGCCGCATCCACGCCGGAAATGGCGGCAAAGCCTGCCGCGCCCACAGCCAACATGGCCATGCCTATGGGCATGCGCAAAAAGATGGCGATGACCAGAGCCAGAATGCCGATGCAGCCAATGGAAATGGGGCTCATTGTTTTTCTCCTCGCCACATGTTTATGGCCGCCGTGGGAATATACAGGGCGAAGATCAGCAGGAACACGCAGGCAAGCGGCCACATGGGCAGGCCAAGCGTGGCGCTGGTGAGGCCGGTTTCCCTCAGTTCACCGATAAGGCCCCAGCTTTGCCAGGTCAGCAGCACGGCGCAGATCAGCACGGCGGCGTTGGAGAACAGGAGTGCGGCGCGCTGCATGCCCGGAGAAAAGTGTTCGAAAAGAATATCCACACAGACATGGGCATTTTTATAGGCGCAGTAGAGAATGGCGATGGGCGCGAACATGCCCATGAGAATTTCCGAGAGTTCATACGAGGCACTGATGGGGCTGTTGAAAAAATAGCGCAGTCCCACATCCGCCGCCGTGAGCAGCACCATGGCCAGCAGTGCCAGACAGCCCAGCGTCAGCAGGAACATCATGGCGCAATCCATAATTTTTTTCAGCATAACGGCTCCTGTTTATGACAGGGAATGCGGATCGGACGTTCCCTGTCTCCTGCTGGCAAACCAGTCCGCCAAAGGGAGGGCAGGGAACGTCCGTGACAGACAATACCTACTTCGCCATACAGTCGAGAACCGTTTGGGCGTCTTTCAGCCCTTTTTTGTTCATGTCTGCAAGCCATTGGTTCCACAGGGGGCGTCCCACGAGTTCGCTCCAGCGGGTTCTTTCCGCATCGGAAAGCTCGATGACTTCCTTCAGATGCGGGGTGATTTCCGGTTGCAGTTCGCGGGAATCGTAGGAAAAGTGCTTGGCCAGCCACAGCGATCCGTCCCGTCCGCTGTTGGCGTCAATAGCCTTTTGCGCTTCCTGCGGCAGTTTGCTGTAGGTGCGCTGATTCATGGCGATGCAGAAGGTCACCATGCCCAACGGCACGTTGGTGGTGGCGTATTGGGCTTCATCGTACAGGCGGAAGCCGGATACGGATTCCCAGTCGCAGATCAGGCCGTCAATGACGCCTTTTTGCAGGCTCATGTACACGTCCGGCATGCCCAGTACAACCGGAACCGCTCCCAGAGCCCTGAGGCTGTTGACGTAGACCGAAGTGCAGCGGATCTTCATTCCTTTCAGCTCTTCCAATGAACGGACAGGTTTTTTGGTCAGCAGAAAGGCCGTGTCGGTGCTGTACAGAGCGATAAGCTTGTTGGCCGCAAAGGGCTTTGTGGCGGCAGGTACGTTATCCAGAATGTTCCAGATTCGCTCTGTGGCACCCATAGCGTCCGTATAGGCCAGCCCGCCCAGCCCGATAACTTCCAGCAGCGGGTTCATGCCGGGATAACGGCCCATGGGCAGCCAGGCCATATCGGCGATGCCGTTGCGCACGGCCATCCAGGCCTGATTGTCCTTGGTCAGGGTGTTGT
>JAEXGX010000062.1 GCA_023450535.1 Pseudomonadota bacterium
GTTTAAACGCCTTGGCGGCTTTCAAAGAAATGAAGACTGCCCGGCCGATCTTGACTTTTGTTTGCGCGCGTGGCGTGGACATGGGCTACGCTCGGTCATTCTGCCTGGCGCGGATCTTGAATACCGGGAGACACCCCGGCCCATGCCGCTCTCCTCCAGCGTTGTACGGGCGGGGATTCCCTTTCAAAACCCTCACCTCGCCTGGACTCCGGGCGGCTGGAAACTCAGACCTCCGAGGCGTTTATCATGACTATGCTTGATCGTCGCCTGCTGCTGCATATCAACTGGGGGCTTGTGCTCTCTTTTGTCCTGCTTTTTGCGGTGGGAAGCATCAATCTTTATTCCGCAAGCAGCGTGCGCATGGAGGACGGCATTTTTCAATCCTCCTTTTACCAGAAACAGATGATCTGGGGCATCATGGGGCTGGGCGTCATGTTGCTGCTCATGTGCATTGACTACCGGCATATTGAGCGTATGGCCGTGCCGTTTTACCTCATCGTATTGATACTGCTGTGCCTGGTGCCTTTTATAGGCAAAACTGTATACGGTGCGAAACGTTGGCTTGATTTCGGCGTATTCAGCCTGCAGCCGGGGGAACTGGCGAAATTTGCCGTGCTCATTCTTGGAGCAAAGGTTTTGTCACGCGAGGGAGAGTCTCTGGACTGGCTGCGATTGCTCAAGGTGTTGGGCATAGGTCTGCTGCCGTTCGGGCTCATCGTGCAGCAGCCGGATTTGGGCACGGGGCTGACGGTCATGGCCCTGCTTGGGGGCATGGTGTTGTTTCATGGTGTACAATGGCGCGTGCTCCGGGTATGCCTGCTGCTTATTCCCCTCATGTTGCCCCTGGCGTGGTTTAAATTGCACGATTACCAGCGTGAGCGCATCATGACGTTTCTGGATCCGACCCGGGACCCGCGCGGAGCAGGGTATCACATCATTCAATCGCAAATAGCCATCGGTTCGGGAGAAATGTTCGGCAAAGGCTTTCAGGCAGGAACCCAGAGCCAGTTGCGCTTTCTTCCGGAGAAGCATACCGACTTCGCCGTGGCCGTTTTCGGCGAAGAATGGGGTTTTGTAGGTTGTATGACGCTTGTTGCGCTGTTCTGCCTGTTCCTCTACGCCATCTATAGTACGGTGCGCGACGCGCGGGATCGCTTTGGAAGCACACTCTGCGCCGGGATTTTCTTCTATTTCTTCTGGCAAATCATGGTAAATATTGGCATGGTAGTGGGGCTTATGCCCGTTGTGGGCATACCTCTTCCCTTCATCAGTTACGGGGGGAGCGCCATGCTGGTCAACTGCGGCCTTCTGGGAATCGTGCTGAGTGTTTCCATGCGCCGTTTTGTGTTCAAGGGCTAATCAACATATTGGTAAGTAAGGAGTGTAACGTGAGCAGGGAAGAAATCAACGCGTTTCTCGGCGCGGGGACTGTATATCAGGGCAAGCTGACCTTTCAGGGGGCTGTGCGCGTGGACGGCGTGTTCAGCGGGGAGATTGCCTCCGAGGGCGCACTCATCGCGGGAAAGGATGCGGTGATTGAAGCCCGGCTGGACGTCGGTGAACTCATTCTGTCCGGAACCTTCACCGGGCAGGTTTTTGCCAAGCGCCGGGTCACCGTACATAAGGGCGGCGTGCTGACCGGCACAGTGGTGAGTCCTGCTCTGGTTGTTGAAGAGGGCGCGATCGTCGAGGGCGATATCCACATGCGTACCAAACCTCAGGAAATGAGCGGTTTGCCCGAGCGTGCTGAAGCTCTGCCGGAGGGAGAGGAGTAGCACTGCGACGCATCGCCGCGTGGAGGCAAAACCGGCTTTGCGGTGTCTGCGTCATTTAAGCGGCTAAAGCAATTTGACGGGAAGGCATGGAAATCGCTTGTTGCGTTGCTGTCTGCTTCTCTAAACCGCCATGCGGCTACGGAAGTATCCCTTCGGGACAGTCTCCGGACAGCCAACGGCGCGGCAAAGCCGCGGCCTGCCTGCAATTTTCGAGGCTTCTGACTTAGTCGGCAGCCTGCAGAGTTTTCTGTAGTGCATTCATATTGCGTTAGTAAAATCACAATCCTTCCGGATGCTGCACTGGACAACAAGTTTGTGAAGTTAGCCCGGTTTTTTGCAAGAGAGCTTTGACATTGCGCCGTAAAACATGTAGTTTCCAAGGAGCCAGACGGCTACAGGCGCGGGAGTACGCGAAAGTGCGGATGCCCGTGAAGAACGCAACTTTTGCGCGGAGGATGCTCAGACGTGATCAGTATTGACGTAACTCTTCTTTTTCAGGTGATGAACTTTCTCATCACGCTGTTTATTCTGAATGTGCTGATCATTCGCCCCATCCGGGATGTGCTGGCCCGTCGCCGCGCTCATAACGCGGCGCTTGCAGGGGACGCAGGCAGCATGAAGGACATTGCCGCGCGCAAGCTGGAAAGCTATGAAGCACGGCTTGTTCATGCCCGTGCACAGATGGCGTCTTCTCGCGATGCGGCCAAAAAGGCAGGCGAACGGGATGCTCAGAAACATCTGGAGGCCGCAGGAGCGGAAGCACGCACGATCCGGCAGAACGCCACAGAGCGTATGCGTGAAGAAAGCGCAGTCGCCCGGCGGGAACTGGAGGGCAAGGTGGCCGCTTATGCTGAAAGCGCCATCGGCAAGGTGCTTGGCGCGTGACTTGGCTAATTCGTAAGGAGAACAGCGTGCGAAAACTGGTGATATCTCTGGCCGCCCTCATGGCGGTGTTTGCCGCCTCCGGTCACGCCATGGCTGCGGACGAACATGTTCTGGCATGGGACAACTTCGCGTTGCGCGTGCTGAACGTCATCATCTTCATCGGTATTATTTGGTATGCCGCCGGTGCGCTCATTAAAAAGTTTTTCATCGGGCGCCGCGAGGCCATTGCTTATGAAGTGGCTGAATTGGAACGTCTGAAAAAGGAAGCAGCGGAGCATCTGGCCGATGTGGAGCGCCGTGTTGCGGGCGTGGAACAGGAATGCGAAAAATTGCTTGCTGACGGCAAGGCTCAGGCGGAAAGCCTGAAGGCTGCCATTTTGACCGATGCGGAAAAACAGGCCACTCAGATTCTTGAGCAGGCCCGACGTAGTGCCGAACAGGAAGGTAAGTCCGAGTTTGACGCCATCCGGGCCGGTCTGGCCGACGAAATTGTCAAGGCCATGGAACAGGGGCTGATGAAAAAGCTCGGTGCAGCCGAGCATCAGAAGCTTATTGACAAATCGCTGACCAAGGTGGTGCTCCAGTGATTGGCAATGTTGTGTCCCGGCGTTATGCTTCCGCACTTTTCGCTCTTGGCAAGGAAGCCGGTGAAGAGGAAATGGAGCGCTATGCCGCTACGTTGAACACGTTGGGCGAAGCGGTGGAAGAGTCCCGTACTCTTGCGGACGCCTTTCGTAACCCCGTGCTCAGTGTGGAAGAAAAAAAGAAAGTTGTGCTGGCCCTGCTCGAAAAGGCCGGGGGCGGCACTATGGAACGGCGTTTTTGTGAACTGTTGGCGGACAAGGATCGTCTGCCTCTGTTGTCCGCCATTGCTGCGGATTACGGCGATTTGCTCGATAAGGCCAAAGGTATTTGCCGCGGTGTGCTGACCACGGCGGTCGAACTCGACGCCAAACGCAAAGCAGAGATCAAAGCGCAGTTGGAATCGCAGACAGGGCGCAAGCTTGAACTTGCCTGGGCGGCAGATCCCTCCATTTTGGGCGGCCTTGTGCTCAAAATGGGAGATACCGTTCTGGACGCGAGCCTGCGCGCGCAGCTCGATAACCTCAGGGAATCCATCAAGAGGGGTGAGTAGGCCATGCACATCAAGGCTGAAGAGATCGGAAAGATCATCGAGGATCAAATCCGCAACTACGACCAGCGCGTGGAAATGAGCGAGACTGGCACCGTATTGTACGTGGGCGATGGCATTGCCCGCGTGTACGGGGTCAATAACGCCATGTCCATGGAGCTGCTCGAGTTTCCCGGCGGAGTTATGGGCATGGTGCTCAACCTCGAAGAAGACAATGTCGGCGTCGCGCTTTTGGGCGATGACACGGGCATCAAGGAAGGGGACCCGGTCAAACGTACCGGGAAAATTTTCTCCGTGCCCGTCGGCGAGGCCGTGGTCGGTCGCGTGCTGAACCCCTTGGGACAGCCGCTGGACGGCATGGGCCCCGTTGAAACCAGTGAGAGCCGTCCTGTGGAACTCAAGGCTCCGGGGCTCATGTCCCGCAAGAGCGTACATGAACCCATGGTGACCGGCATCAAGGCCATCGACGCCATTACGCCTATCGGACGCGGTCAGCGCGAGCTGATCATCGGTGACCGTCAGGTCGGCAAGACCGCCGTGTGCGTGGACGCCATCCTCGCTCAGAAAAATACCGACGTGCATTGCTTCTATGTGGCCATTGGCCAGAAGAAGTCTACCGTGGCTCTTGTGGCGGAAACGCTGCGTAAATACGGAGCTATGGAATATACCACCATTATCTCCGCCTCGGCTTCCGAACCCGCGCCTCTGCAATATATTGCAGCTTACGCTGGCTGCACTATGGCAGAGTATTACCGCGATAACGGCAGGCACGCGCTCATCATTTACGACGACCTTTCCAAGCAGGCTGTGGCGTATCGCCAGATGTCCCTGCTGCTTCGCCGTCCTCCGGGACGTGAAGCTTTCCCCGGCGACGTGTTTTACCTGCATTCCCGCCTGCTCGAACGCGCGGCCAAGCTGAGCGACGAGCTGGGCGCAGGTTCTCTGACGGCCTTGCCCGTCATTGAAACGCAGGCGGGCGACGTCTCTGCGTATATTCCGACCAACGTGATTTCCATCACCGACGGTCAGGTCTTCCTTGAATCCAACCTGTTCAACGCCGGTATCCGTCCGGCCATCAACGTGGGCATTTCCGTTTCCCGCGTGGGCGGCGCGGCTCAGATCAAGGCCATGAAACAGGTAGCGGGTACCTTGCGTCTCGATCTTGCCCAGTACCGTGAAATGGCTGCTTTCGCCCAATTTGGTTCCGATCTGGACAAGGCTACCAAGGCTACTCTGGCCCGCGGCGCGCGCATGACCGAACTGCTGAAGCAGCCTCAATATCAGCCTATGCCGACGGAAGAACAGGTGGCGTCCATTTTTGCTGCCGCACGCGGCCATCTCGACAATATCGAGGTGAGCAAGGTTCTTCCCTTTGAAAGAGGGCTGCTGGAAATGCTCCGTAGCGCCAAACCTGATATCCTTCAGGATATCCGCGAGCGCAAGAAGCTGGACGACGATTTGGAAGCGCGGCTCAATGCTGCTATTGAAGAGTTCAAGGCATCCTTCCAGGCACAGGGGTAATCCATGCCTTCGCTGAAAGATGTAAAACTCCAGATTGCCGGCGTCGGCAAAACGAAGCAAATCACCAGAGCCATGGGCATGGTGGCTTCGTCCAAGCTGCGCGGTGCGCAGTCGCGCATTGAACGGTTCCGGCCTTACGCCGAGAAGTTCGGGCAAATGCTGGGGGATCTTGCGGCAAGAACAGATGGAGCGGCCCACCCGCTGCTCCAGGTCCACGACAAGCCGAAGACTGCGGTGATCCTGTTGGTTTCTTCCGATCGCGGCTTGTGCGGTGGCTTCAATGTCAACCTTATTACTGCCGCTCAGCAGCTGGCGAAAGCCCGCGAGGCCGAAGGCAAGACGGTCAAGTTTCTGTGTGTGGGACGCAAGGCCCGCGATGCGGTGCGCAAATCCTCCTGGGAACTTCTGGACGCCTTTCCCGATGTCATGGGCAGTTTCAACTTTCAACTGGCCGCCCATCTGGGCAATCGCATCTCTCAAATGTACATCTCCGGCGAAGCCGATGAAGTGCATTTGGTGTACAGCGAATTCGTGAGCATGTCCCGTCAGGTGGCTACCGCCATGCCGTTGCTCCCCGTCGTTCCTGCGGTTGCGCAGGACGAGGAGAATACCTCCGGTGCGATGGAATATGTATACGAGCCCAAGGTCGAAGTCCTGCTGTCCGAACTTCTGCCGCGTTATGTCAATGTGCAGATTTACCGCGGTCTGCTGGACACTTCCGCCAGTGAAAATGCCGCGCGCATGGCCGCCATGGACAACGCGACGCGCAACTGTGACGACCTGATTGAATCTTTGACGCTCCTGTACAACAAGACGCGCCAGGCTTCGATCACTAACGACCTCATGGATATCGTCGGCGGCGCCAATGCGCTGCAAAGCCAGTAGTAGGAGCATTAAGGCATGACAGCTAACACAGGCCAAATTGTACAGGTCATTGGCGCTGTTGTGGACGTGGCCTTCCCCGATGGGAAGCTCCCCAACATCTTCAACGCCCTTGTGATCAAAAATGTCAATAATCCAAATGCGCCCGAGCTGGTGTGCGAAGTTGCCCAGCACCTGGGCAACAACGTCGTGCGCACCATCGCTATGGACGCTACAGACGGTCTTGTACGCGGCATGAAAGCGGTTGACACCGGATCGCCGATCATGGCCCCGGTGGGCAAGGCCGCCATTGGCCGCATCCTGAACGTTGTCGGTCAGCCCGTGGACGGTCTTGGCCCCATTGACACCGACAAACACCTTCCCATTCACCGTGCTGCCCCGTCCTTCACGGATCAGAACACGGACGTTGAGTTGCTGGAAACCGGCATCAAGGTCGTGGATTTGCTCATTCCCTTCCCAAAGGGCGGCAAGATCGGCCTCTTTGGCGGCGCTGGCGTGGGCAAGACCGTTGTGCTCATGGAAATGATTAACAACATCGCCAAGCAGCACGGCGGCAACTCCGTGTTCGCAGGCGTAGGCGAGCGCACCCGTGAAGGTAATGACCTTTACCACGAATTGAAGGATGCCGGGGTTTTGGAGCGCGCCGTGCTTGTGTACGGGCAGATGAACGAACCCCCCGGAGCGCGTGCCCGTGTGGCTCTGACCGCGCTGGCCTGTGCGGAATATTTCCGTGATGAGGAACACCAGGACGTGCTTCTCTTCATCGACAATATTTTCCGTTTCACTCAGGCCGGGTCGGAAGTGTCTGCATTGCTGGGTCGTATGCCTTCTGCCGTGGGTTATCAGCCTACGCTTGGTACCGACCTCGGTTCCCTGCAGGAACGTATCACCTCCACGC
>JAEXGX010000226.1 GCA_023450535.1 Pseudomonadota bacterium
CCTCTGTATTACGACGACCCCGTTTTTGACCCTATTTTTGCCAAATGTCAGGAACTGGGGCTTATTGTTTCTTTGACCAGCAGCTTCATGCTCGGCCCGGATCTCACCTATTCCGACCCGGATCCCATCCAGCGCGTGGCGTTGAAATATCCCTCCCTGAAGATCATCGTGCCGCACGGCTGCTGGCCCCATGTGCACAAGGCGCTGGCGCTGGCCATTCGCTGCCCCAATGTCTGGCTTGTACCCGACTGCTACCTGTACATCCACAATTTCCCGCTCTCTGAAGAATACATTGTCGCAGCCAACACCTACCTCAAGTACCGTATTCTGTACGCCAGCAGCTACCCAGTGCGTAGTCTCGAACAGGCACTGGAAGGCTGGAAGGGCCGCGCCTTCACTGACGAAGCACTGCGCAACACGCTGCACGACAACGCCGCGCGCCTGATGGGAGAAATGTAACATGCCGAACGTCAGCGTTATATCTCCCCTGACCATTCGCGAAACGAGCTTCCGCAACCGCATCATCATGTCTTCCATGGTGACGAACTACGCGGGGCGGAACGGAGAGGTCAGTGAAAAGCTCATCCGGTATCATGAAGCCCGCGCGGCGGGCGGGGTGGGTCTGAACATGCTGGAAGCCACCAGCGTGCACGACTCGGGGCGCAGTTACTTCCCCGGCGTGAGCATCGCCACGGATGACTATATCAAGGGGCTTTCCCGCCTGACCTCCGCAATTCACGCAGCGGGCGGCAAGGCGGGCATTCAGCTCAATCACGCGGGGCGTCTGGTACGGCCCGACGCCTCTGGCCAGGCCATTCCTCTGGTTTCCTTCGTTCCCGGCCGCACGCCCTATGATAATTCCCGGGTCATGGATACGGACGAAATTCACATGCTGATCGACGCCTTTGTCGAAGGCGCGCGGCGCGCCAAGGCCGCTGGCTTCGATGTGATTGAAATCCACGGCGCGCACGGCTACCTCATCGCCCAGTTCATGTCCCCGCTGTTCAACCGCCGCAATGATGAATTTGGAGGAGGCGAGTTCGGCGGCTGTTATGAAGGGCGCATGCGCTTTCCGCTGGAAATCGTCCGCCGCACGCGCGAAGCCGTGGGGAACACGGCGATCTTCTTCCGTATGAGTTCCGAAGAATTTCTGCCCGGCGGCATTGATCTGGATCTGTCCTGCCGCATCGCCGTTGATGTGGCCGAAGCCGGAGCGGATCTTATCCACGTAAGCGCAGGCCTTGCGGAGAGCAATGAATTTACCGGCCCGCCGCCCTGCCTGCCCAAAGGCTGGAATGCCGGAAGTGCGGAACGCATCCGCGCCGCCCTTGCTGGCAAGGCGCTGGTTTCTGTAGCCGGGCGCATCATTGACCGGGAAACGGCGGACAGCATCCTTTCCTCCGAGCAGGCCGACATGGTGACTATGGGCCGCGCGCTCATCGCCGACCCGGATCTTCCGGCCAAACTGGCCACCGGAAAAGACGAGGACATCATTCCCTGCGTGGGCTGCAACGAAGGCTGCAACGGCCGCCTGGCCCAACGCAAGCCGGTGGAATGCGCGGTCAACCCGCGCACCGGCCGGGAAGGCATTATGCCTTGCTGGACAGGCATGACGTCCGGCGACGCAAACACTGAATGCAGAGCAAAAAAGGTCATCGTGGTCGGCGGAGGCCCCGCAGGGATGGAAGCAGCCCTCAGCGCCGCCCGGATCGGCCATAATGTCACTCTGTACGAACAGGAACGGGAACTCGGCGGCCTGCTCAACGCAGCAGCATTGCCCCCACACAAGGAAGTGCTGACCGCACTGAAGCGCTATTATCTCCATGCCCTGGCACAGGCCGGAGTCAAGGTGGAAACAGGCCACGCCGCCACGGCGGAAGAGCTGCAAGCTCTGACTCCCGATACTCTGCTCGTGGCCACAGGCAGTGAAGCCATACGGCCCGGCTTTGCCCTGAATGCCCCGGTAGTTATGGCGGAAGACGCGTTGAGAACGCCCCCGGCAGGCACTGACGTACTCGTGCTCGGCGGCGGCCTGGTAGGCTGTGAAACAGCGGAGGCGCTGGCCCTGCGCGGCAAACGTGTCACCGTGCTTGAACTGCGCGCCGAACTCGCGCCGGACATGCACCCCCGGGCGCGCAAGTTCCTGCTGAAAAGTCTCAGGGAACACGGCACGAAGTTCCTGCCTGAAACACGGCTCGAATCCATCAGCGAGACCGGCGAGGTACGAGTACGGGATGTGTACGGCAACGAATACTCCCTGCCCCACTACGATGCCATTGTTCTTGCGTTGGGCTATCGTCCGAAAAACAACCTGTGCCGGGAGCTTGCCGCAGCCCATGTGTCATTTACCCCGCTGGGCGACTGCGTACGGCCCGGCAAGATTATGGATGCCGTCCATGCCGCCCGCAATGCGGCCTGTGCATTGTAGACCAAGCACCAGGAGAACACATGTTTGAACGAAAACAACTGCGCCCCGCCATCCTCGTGCTGGCCACCGCGCTCTGCATCTTCCAGCTTGTAACTTCACTGGGCGTGGTGCTGCTCAACCCGCTGGTAGTCAGAGCCACGCATGTCGGGCTGATCCTGCCCATGATCTTCCTGTGGCGCTCGCCCAACCGCACCCTGCGGAAGAATCCCCGGCCGGAACCCCTCCCGGTGCTGCTCTGGGATCTGCTGCTCGTCGCGGTCAGTGCCGCCGCGTGCGCCTATATTGCACTGAACGAACCAGAACTCGCCGAACGCATGCCGCAAATCGACGAAATCACCCCTCTCCAGATTGCCCTGGGTGCAGGACTGGTTTTCTGCATTCTTGAAGCCACCCGCCGGCTCTCCGGCTGGGCGCTGGTGATTGTGGCCATGATCGCTCTGGTCTACGCCTTTTTCGGCCACGAACTGCCGGGAAATCTCGGGCATCTCTACCTTGAAGCGGACCGCATCGTCGAATCGCTCTACCTGCTGAACGACGGCATCTGGGGTTCCTCTATCGGTGCTTCAGCCAGCATTATCTTCCTGTTTATCCTATTCGGGGCCATTCTGGACAAGACCAACATGGCCAGCGTGTTTCTGGAACTGGCCTGCCTGATCACCCGGCGCGCCAAGGGCGGCCCGGCCAAGGCATCCATTTTCGGCTCTGCCCTGTTCGGCAGCGTATCCGGAAGCGCAGCGGCGAACGTATACGCCACAGGCACCTTCACCATCCCGCTCATGAAACGCGTGGGCTACCGTCCGGAATTTGCGGGCGCGGTGGAAGCCGTGGCCAGTTCCGGCGGCCTGATCATGCCCCCGGTCATGGGCTCCATCGCCTTTGTCATGGCCGAATACACCGGCGTGAGCTATCTGGGTATCTGCAAGGCCGCCCTTCTGCCCGCCCTGCTTTATTACGGCAGTCTGTTCACCATGATCCACTTTGAAGCCTGCCGCTGTGACCTTGGCGGCACGCCGCAGGACATGATTCCCGAAAAACGGGAGATCATGAAGAAGCTCTATTACCTCGCGCCACTGGCCATTCTCATCGCTACCATGATGTCGGGCAAAAGTATCATCTTCTCGGCCATCAGCGGCTCCCTCTCCGCCGTCATTCTGTCCTGCTTCCGCAAGGAAACCCGGCTCACGCCCAAGCGCGTCATGGCCATCATCGAGAGCACTGCGGCCAATATTTTAATGATCGCGGCCTGCTGCGCCTGCGTGGGCATCATCATCGGCGTGGTCACCATGACCGGGTTCGGGTTCGGGTTTGTGAGCATCATGGGCAACATCGCCAAAGTGAACATGACCCTGTTTCTGCTTACCCTGATGCTTACCTGCATTGTGTTCGGCATGGGCCTGCCCAGTCTTCCCGCCTATATCCTCGTGGCCACCTTTGGTGCGCCCGCGCTGGTGCAGGCGGGCATTCCGCTGATCTCCGCCCACCTCTTCGTCATGTACTTCGCCATCACTTCCGGCCTGACGCCGCCAGTCTGCCTCATCGCTTACGCAGGAGCGGCCATTGCCGATGCCAACCCCATGCAGACGGGCTTCACCGCCTTCAAACTGGCTATCGCGGCCTATATTGTGCCCTTCATCTTTATCTTTGAACCCGCGCTGCTGCTTATGGGCGACTGGCCCACGGTGATCCAGGCAGTGTTCACTGCCGTGACCGGCGTGGTGTGTCTGGCTTCGGCCATGCAGGGCTGGCTGCTCATTGAGGCAAACAAGACGGAGAGGGTACTCATGTTTGCAGCGGGCCTCTCCCTGCTTTATCCCGGTGCGCTCACCGATATCGCCGGGCTCATCAGCCTGGCGCTGGTGGCCACCGCCCAGCTCATCCGCAAGCGCCGCCTGCCCCCGCGCAATGCGGGCGAATGCGCGCCTTCCCGGATATGAAATCGTGCTTTAAACCGGCGCAAGCCGAAACCAACAAGAGGATGAATATGAACATCAGACGCCTTTCCGCATGGGCCGCTGTCCTGTCTCTTTCTCTGGCAATGGGAATGCCCACCGCGCACGCTGAAGACAAAACCCCTGTCAATCTGCGTGCCGTAGGCGGAGCCAACCTCGGCGGCACCTGGAACGTCGGTCTTGCCGGGCTGGGCAAACTGGTCAACGACCGCTACCCGGGAAGCACCTTCAACGTGCTTCAGGGTGCTTCCACATCCAACCCCCTGCGCCTCGACACCAACGGCGGCGACATCACCGTTACCCAAGGCTTCAACACCTACGCGGCCAAGAACGGCGAGACCCCGTACAAAAAACCGCTGACCAACCTTGCCTCTTTGGCCAACATCAACGAC
>JAEXGX010000374.1 GCA_023450535.1 Pseudomonadota bacterium
TCTTCCGCTTGCCAACGATTGCGAAGTCACTGTTGAAGGCCGCCTGACCAACTTTGACGAACGAAAAATGGAAGCCTGCTTTGAAGGTGGAGCTAATCGGTTCTCTCTCGGTGTGCAGAGCTTCGACACCAAAATCCGTCAGGCCATGGGCAGGCTGTGCCCGCGCGAAGATTTACTGCGCCGCATCGAAACGCTGCAAAACTCCGGGCAGGCCGCCGTCGTGGTGGATCTCATATACGGCTTCCCGCTTCAGGACATGCAAAGCTGGCTGGACGACATCGCCACGGCGCAGGCCATCGGCCTGGACGGTGCGGACTGTTATCAGCTCAATACCTACAAGGGCACCCCTCTCTCCCGTGCCATTGAAAACGGCAAACTTCCCGCCGGAGCCGACGTGCCGGGCCGCGCCCGGATGTTCGCCGCCGGGGTGGAAAACATGCAGGCCGGGTTCTGGCGGCGTTTGTCCATCAGCCACTGGGCGCGTACCACGCGCGAGCGCAATCTGTATAATCAGTATGTCAAGGGACGTACCCATTGCCTTGCCTTCGGACCGGGCGGGGGCGGCAATATCGACGGCACGTTCTACATGAATCAGTCTGATATTTCCGCCTGGCGCGAGTCTGTGGAAGCCGGACGCAAACCGCTGGCCATGGCCGTGCGGCCCGAGCCGCGCTGGAAGCTGTACAAAGCCGTGACGGAAGGCATGGAGCAAGGGGTGATGAACATGCCCGCGCTGGAAGCCGAATTCGGCGAAGCGCTGAGGGATATTTGCAAGCCTGTGCTCACCCAATGGGAACGAGCCGGGCTGGTAACATGGGCTGGGGATTTTCTTGTGCTCACTGTGGCCGGGCAGTTCTGGCAGGTCAATCTGAACCAGTTGCTGCTCGATTACCTCAGGGCAAGTCAGCGAGGCTGCTGAAAAAGTCCTAAAGGAGGATGCTGCCCCCTCAACCCCTTCCCGGCAGGGAACAATGCTCCCCTGCACCCATAATAATTACAGAAAGTTACAATCATGGGAGGGGAGGGAGAGATTATCTCGCTGCCAGGCCGGATCGGTCCCGGCGGGGCACGGGGCAGAGTCCCTATTCAGCAGCATTCAGGAGCCGCACTTTACTCGGCTCCTGAGGGCATTTCAGTGGTGAAATACACTAAACACGCGCCGGACCTTCCCGATTCGGCGCAGTCAAGGGAGAATTGATCGTGAAATTCAGCTTGTTGCGGCGCACGCTGCCCGTGGCCGCCCTCATTCTGCCGGGCGTACTGGCTCTGGCCTCGGCATCCTTTGCAGAAGAAACCGTCAGGGCGGGTGACGTGCAGGTGACCGCCACCCGTTCGCTCCGTGAACTGCATGACGTGCCCATGAGCGTATCCGTCATGACCTCCGAGGACATCAGAAAGTCCTCAGCCCGTACCGTGGGCGAACTGCTGGAAGATGTGCCTGGCGTGCAGATCCAGAATGACGGTTCGCAGGGCCTCAAACGCGTTTCCATTCGCGGCGAAGACGCCTTCCGGACTCTGGTGCTCATTGACGGTCAAAAAATTTCCGAACAAAAGAGCATGTCCGGTTCCCCCATGCTTATCGACGCCTCCCGCATCGAACGCATTGAAGTCATCAAGGGCCCGGCCTCGGTGCTCTACGGTTCCGACGCCATCGGTGGCGTGGTGAACATCATCACCAAGAAGGGCGGAGAAAAGCCCGTCGAAGGCGAGGCCTTTGTGGGGTACAGCGGCGCTTCCCGAGGCTTCTCCGAAGGGCTGTCGGTGTCCGGCAACCTCAGCGGCTTCAAATACCGTCTGTCCGGCTCCCATTCCGATCAGGGCGACATTGAAACGCCCGACGGCAGGCTGGACAACACCAATTTCCGCCAGACCGACGCCAGCGCCTTTCTGAGCTACGACTTCTCCGATCAGTTCACGCTGGGCGGGGCCGTGGACTATTACAAGGGCGCGTTCAACTCCACCTCCATGGACTATGTTAACGATCCCAACAGCGACTTCTTCGTCAAGGTGCCCAAATGGGAACGGTATAAGTACAGCATGTTTGCTGAAGCAAAAGAGCTCAGCGAATACCTGTCCCGCGTCCGCTTTGACGTCTTCTATCAGAAGACCGAAAAGAAAATGGAAAACTACGTGGCTTCAAGGGAAGGCAGTACGGACGTCACGGTAGATAACTTCGCCGACAATTTCATCCGCACCAAAGGGCTTTCCCTTCAGACCGACTGGCAACTCGGCGCGAACAACTTCCTCATTGCCGGGTATGAGCTGAACTACGACAAGCTGGACTCCACAGGCACAACCTATATGGATTCGCTTGTCTCCATGTCCAGCATCATGTCCATGCGCATGGATTACCACACGGACAAATACTACGACGGCAATCAACTCAATCAGTCGCTGTTTGCTTCCATGGAAACCCAGTTGCCCTGGGATCTGGCGCTGACCTACGGCGTACGCTGGACGCATGTAAAGACCGAACTGACCAGAGGTGAAGAATACAGAACCGGCTATCGTCAGATGTACAGAAACGGTTCCGCCATGGGAGCGCCCACGACCTGGGATAATGCGCTCCAGAATAGCGTCGATACCGGCGATGATACCAATTCCCGCCCCGTGTTCAACGTGGGCCTGGTGTGGACCGGCATTGAAGACCTCGCCCTGCGCGCAAGCTGGGCACAGGGCTTCCGCGTACCGAACCTGTCGGAAAAATATGTCATTACGTCTATGGGGTCCACCAGCGGCGTGCAGTACGGCAACCCAAATCTCGATCCCGAAACCTCTGACAACTTTGAAGTGGGAGCGCGCTGGAATCGCGGCCCGGTGGACGCGGATCTCGCCTTCTTCTACTCCATTGCCGACGACTACATCGCTGCGCTGGCCCTCCCCGGCGGCAGTGATTCCAGGTTTGAAAATGTGGCCAAGGCCAAGACCTTCGGCTCCGAGTTCTCTATCAGTCACAAGTTCCCCACGGAATACGGCCTGTTCACGCCCTATG
>JAEXGX010000434.1 GCA_023450535.1 Pseudomonadota bacterium
GTCCGGCATGCAGCTCAAGTTCCCCCAGTACACCCCGGCCATCGGCATGTCCTATTTCTGGCCCTATCTCGTCCTGCCCATCGGCTTCGGGCTTATGAGCCTGCGTTTGTTGCAGAACCTGATTAAACAGGTCCGCATCACGGGCATCAGGGACAGCCTCATCGCCGTCGGCATCGGCCTCGTGCTCTCCGCCCCGATCTGGGGGCAGTGGGACATCGGCATCATCGCCGCTCTGGCGGGAACTATGTTCCTCTGTCTGTTGCTCGGCGTACCCATTGCCGTGGCGCTGGCCTTTTCGGCCATGGCCGCCCTGTACAATTCGGAATTTCTCAACGTTTCCACCATGGCTCCCACCTCCTTCGCCGCGCTTGATTCCTTCACTATCATGGCGATTTTCTTCTTTGTGGCGGCGGGCGTGTTCATGGGGTGCGGCGGCATTTCCCGTCAGCTGGTGGATCTGGCCGACCTCATGGTCGGACGCCGCGTGGGCGGCATGGCCATGGCCACGGTCATCACCTGCATGTTCTTTGCCGCCATTTGCGGTTCCGGCCCAGCCACTGTGGCCGCCATCGGGGCCATTACCATTCCGGCCATGGTGGAACGCGGCTACGACAAGCGCTTTGCCGCCGCTCTGGTGGCGGCGGCAGGTTCCATCGGCGTGATGATTCCGCCCAGCAACCCCATGGTGGTGTATGGCGTGCTGGCCAAGGCATCCATTGGCAAGCTGTTTATGGGCGGAATCATTCCCGGTATCCTCACCGGCGCAGTGCTTATGGGCTACAGCTATTACCTCAGCCGCAAGAACGGCTGGCGCGGCACGGCGGAAAAGGTACCCTTCGGCCAGAAGCTGAAGGTCATATGGGAAGCCAAGTGGGCCTTGCTGGTGCCGGTGATCATTCTCGGCGGCATCTACGGCGGCTATATGACCCCCACCGAGGCCGCTGCCATCAGTGCCTCTTACGGTCTGCTCGTGGGCATCTTCGTCTACAAGGGCATCAACCGCAAAAATTTCTTCTCGGTCTGCATAGAATGCTGCACCACCAGTTCCGTAATCATCTTCCTCATTGCCATGGCCAGCAGCTTCGGTTATCTGCTCGCGCTTGAACAGGTGCCCGAATCCATCGCCCGCTTCATCCTCTCCCTGTCTGACAACAAGATTATCGTATTGCTGTGCATCAACGTTTTCCTGCTCATTGTGGGCGCGCTTATGGAACCGGCGGCGGCCACGATCATCCTCACCCCGATTCTGGCCCCAGTGGCGGTAAAACTGGGCGTGGACGTGGTGCACTTCGGCATCATCATGACCGTCAACCTGGCTATCGGCTTTGTCACTCCGCCGGTGGGTTCCAACCTCTTCGTGGCCAGCGCCACCAGCGGCCTGCGCCTTGAAGATATCTCCAAGGCGGCCCTGCCCATGATCGCCGGCATGATTCTGCTGCTCATGGCAATCACCTATATCCCGGCCATTTCACTTTTCCTTCCCAACTCCATGATGTAAGACCCCGGCGCGGACGCAAGCTTGCATCCGCGCCGGAACGCCACTGCGCATATTATTTTGATTTTTTTACAAATGTCCCTTTAACAATACCCGCTTCAGCGCTTAACGGCGCAATAACTTGCGCTTATACCTTCGCGGCGGGTAATGCTTCCACAGTCACCAGGGCAATTTCAAAGTAACATTGCTCTCAACGACTTTCAGGAGAAAACCATGCTGGATACCTGCTGTTATTCCCCACAGGAACAAATTCTGCTTGCGGGCACCAAGGGCAAGCCCAATCCCCATCGCAATACACATAAGCGTCTGTTCGAGATTCTGGAAGGCTTCGACGGCATGCCCCCGATCATTGACATCGAACGCGCCCGCCTGTTCACCGCCTCCATGAAAAGCACGGAAGGTCAGCCCCTGAACCTGCGCTGGGCCAAAGCGCTCCGGCACATTGCGGAAAACATCACCGTCTACATAGATGACCGCCAGCTCATTGTGGGCCGTTGCGGTACGGACAAGGGGCGCTACGGCATCCTGTATCCCGAACTGGACGGTGATTTCATGGGTGAATCCATGAACAATCTTGCCAGCCGCGCCTCCGCTCCCATCCACGCCGACCCGGAAGACGTGCGCGTGGTGGTGGAAGAAATCTCCCCCTACTGGCAGGGCAAAACCTTTCATGAAGATCTCGTCCGCTCCCTGCCGGACGAGGCAAAACACCTGGCCTACAACGACGAAAAAGGGCATTCCACCCGCTTCATATGCAGTGAGACCGCCTCGTATCGCTCCAGCCAGCAATGGGTGCTGGACTATGCCAAGGTCATCAACCGGGGCTTCGCCGCGATCAAGAGCGAGGCACAGGAAAGACTTGCCGCCCTTGACCCTCTCAGTCCCACAGATACGCTCAACAAAAAACCCTTCCTTGAAGCGGTTATCCTCACCTGCGAGGCCATTGTCATCTGGGCGCGCCGCCATGCCGTGCTGGCACGGGAAAAGGCCGCACACGAGCAGAACCCCACCCGCGTACGGGAATTGCTGCAAATCGCGGAACACTGCGAACGCGTGCCCGAATTTCCGGCCCGCACCTTTCATGAGGCCGTGCAGGCACAATGGTTTGCACAGGCATTCTCCCGGCTGGAGCAGCGCACCGGCACGATCATCTCCAACGGCCGCATGGATCAATACCTCTATCCTCTTTTCAAAAAGGATAAAGAAGAAGGCCGCCTGAGCGACGAGCAGGCCCTTGAGTTGTTCGACTGCCTGTGGCTGAACATGGCCCAGTTCACCGACCTTTCTCTCTCCGCCGGGGGCGCGGCCACGCAGGAAGGCTATGCCCACTGGGAAGCCGTGACCATCGGCGGCCAAACTCCGGAAGGGCAGGACGCCACCAACGCTCTGACCTATCTCATTCTTGAATCACGCCGTATTTCGCCCATGCCCTACCCGGATCTCGCCACCCGCATCCACGCCCGTTCCCCCGAGCGTTTTCTGTGGGAAATCGCGGAAACCATCAAGGTCGGCCAAGGGTATCCCAAGCTTTTCAACGAT
>JAEXGX010000462.1 GCA_023450535.1 Pseudomonadota bacterium
CAAAAATAGCCTCCTCTCCGTGCCCGGCGCCCTGTGCCGCCGGGCACTTTCCCTCACTCCGCAAAATCCTCGTTGCGCCGCAGTTCCCTGCGATAGCGCTCCTTCAGGCGAAGCCGCGTGATCCAGGCGTACGCAGTGGAGCGGCTGATGCCCAGAATGGCGGCTATTCCCCGTTCTCCCCCCACTTCGCCCGCCGTCATCCGGTAGATCTTTTCAAAATAGGCGTCTTCCAGTTCTTTTAGACTCGGAGTCCCGCCCGCGAGCGCCTGGACAGGCTCTAAAGCCCTCACGGCAGGTGCGGATGCTGACGCTGCCCCCCCCGCGCCGAGTTCTTCCAGCACACCGTCTTTCAAAATACAAAAACGCTCCATATAGTTCTTGAGCTGGCGCACATTGCCGGGCCATGACCAGGAGGTTATCCGCTTCAGCTCCTCCTCCGTCAGTTCGGGAACGACGACGTTGTGGTGCTCCGCGTAGTAGTGCAGAAAATACCGCGCCAGCCGGACAATGTCCTCCCTGCGTTCCCGCAGAGGGGGGATCCTGATAGTGACGACGTTAATCCGGTAATACAGGTCTTCCCGAAACGCCCCTTCCACGACAGCTCTTCGCAAATCCCGGTTGGTGGCGCACACCAGACGGAAATTGGAATAAATACTCTTCGTCCCGCCGATGCGCATGAATTTCTTGCTCTGAAGCACGCGCAGCAGCTTGATCTGGACAGGCAGCGGCATATCTCCGACTTCATCAATGAACAGGGTCCCGTTGTCAGCCAGTTCAAACAGGCCGACCTTCTGCCGCTGCGCGCCGGTAAAGCTGCCCTTTTCATGGCCGAAACACTCGCTTTCAAACAGCTCATAGGGCAGATTGGACAGATTGACACAGATGAAATTCCCCGCGCGCCCGGATTTCTCATGCAGACGCTGAGCAATGACTTCCTTGCCGCAGCCGGACTCCCCCAGAAGCAGCACGGAGGCATCCGTCCATGCCACGGTGTCCGCCTGCCGGACAATGCGCCGCATGGACTCGCAGGCAAATACCATTTCCTGTCTGTCTTCCGGGGAACGGGGCGGCACCGGCGGACGCATGGCAGCCTCCTCAAGACTCAGCTCCTTCTTGCGGCTGACCGTAAGCCATGCCGCGATGATATCCTCAAGCCCTGCCGCCTGTTCGCCCGCCAGCAGATCGAAGATTATCCGGAGCACAGGGCCCTCCGCATAAAACAGCCAACTTCCGTAAATCTCCAGCCGTACATACAGCATGACGGCGGCATGCCCATACATGACATTATCCTCTCCGGCATCCACCACCCGAAAAAGGGATCCGGGCCTGGAACAGGCTTCCTCCGCCAGCTGAAAAAGAAGCGGGTTCCGCTTCGGCGCATCAGTCGCGCAGTTTTTGGCCGCCTGAATCTCGAAGGTCCCGTTCCTCCAACACAGTACACAGCCGGACATCATGCCCAGAGCGCCGAGCAGCGCCCCCAGCATGGAGGAAAGCGTATGCCCTTCAATATCCGTCAGCATGTTCGACTTCAGGGCACGGAGGAAGCTTGAGCGGATATCCGGTGTGACGGACTCCGCCTGTTCGCCCGATCCGACGGCCCGTTCCGCCAGTGACGCAAGACGCCGGGGAAAGAGGGAAGGAGAAAAGGCCCCGCAAATCCGCGCCGCGAGAGCCGCCTCGCGCTCCGCCTCCGAAAACCTCCCCCTTGCCTTGTGGAAATCAGCAAGAGCAATCAGGGTTTTTGCCGTATCCACCGGCGCGTTTATGGTGCGGAAAAATTCCAGAGAGAGCCGGAACTTCTCCTCGGCTTCCGGACATCCGGGGCCATTCTCCGTTTCCAGAAGCCGTCCGCGGATGCGCAGTGCATTGGCCTTCAAAATAAGAAACGGAGAAGATTCGGCAAACCTCAGCTCTCTTTCAAAACTCCATCCGGCGGGAAAGGCATGCCCTGCCGCGTGATATTCAAACAGCAAATCCAGGACAAAGGTGGCGATAAAATAATTGGAATGCACCTGATTCGCGCTTTCCGAGCTGAACATCCATTCGCGGAAGCTGTGCCACGATCTTTCCAGGCTGCCCCGCTTGTAGTGGTAAAAAGCCAGCGCCCGCGCCGCCCAAAGGCCGGCATAGGTTTCCACCTTAAGGTTATGGGTGGTAAGGATATCGTCGATAATCCTGAGGGCGTCCTCATATCTGTTCCGCCAGACCAGCAAAAAGGCAATCATCGCGCGCATGGTATCAATGCCGCCCGCTTCGTCGTAGGCCAGCCTGTCTTTTTTCAACTTCCGTATTTTCTCGATACCCAGCTCCAGAATACGTTCGGCAAGAAGAAAATTTCCCAGATAGGTAGCACTTGATGCCGCATAAATAAATATCGACGTATTAATATAAAAGGAAATATCATCATTTTCACAAAAAACAACGGAATAAAAAAAAGAAAGAGCCTCCACAAATCGGGATTCAATAATGTAGTATAAAAGTATTTTTTCCGCCGCACGCAACACGATATCTCTGTCTCCAATGGACAGGATTGTCTTGTATCCCTTTTCCATGCGCCGGTAATACAAAGTTTCATAGTTGCTTTTCAGCGTGATATTCAATGTTCCAATGTGAATATCAATATAGCCGATGCTGCGTCTGTCTCCCACGACAAACGCCACTCCTCTGATTTTGTAAAAGACCAGTACCTGAAATTTGGACATATAGGGAAACCTGAAACTGATCTTCTGGAGCTTCATACATTTTTCAATGAACAGAAAACTGAAATCACGCTCCTTCCCGCGTACGCGAATTTTCATGACCAGTCCGGCAAAAAACTCATAGGCACAAAAGAGAGCATGGCTCTTTCCCGCCTCGCCGCAGGCTTCCAGCAGATCAAGAGCGCTCTCGAAAAATTCGGGGAACTTCCCTTCCAGCCAGACCGACAGAACCGCAGCGCATGTTCCCTGCGTAACAGGG
This sequence comes from Pseudomonadota bacterium, assembly GCA_023450535.1. Classification (GTDB taxonomy): domain Bacteria; phylum Desulfobacterota; class Desulfovibrionia; order Desulfovibrionales; family Desulfovibrionaceae; genus Mailhella. Next base: position 2,959 of record JAEXGX010000462.1, read on the forward strand.
CTTCGCTTCCAGATGGAAAGCAACGCCGCGTCGGAAACCGTTCCGTACGGAAACAGTGTGCCGGTTTCTGCATCCCGGCGCGCCAGTCCGGCCGCTTCCACGGCATATGCGGACTCCTCCGCCTCGTTCGGCTTCATCCCGGTCAGCAGAGCAAGCTCCCTTATGCGACGCGGAGCGCCCGCGTACCGCAATACCAGTGCGCATGCCGCGTCGTACGGTCCGAGTGAGGATATTCCCGACATGGCTCCTCCTGAAGCATTTTTTCTTTAAGGAACCGCTGATTTATTCTGCGAATAAATCAGCAAGACCGCAAGAAAACGCTTTAATCAGCATTTCTTTCAGACTGATGACAAACCCCGTTTCGCGGAGTTTGCACCGGATGCCATTATCCCGGGCTCCAGTTTCCGCAGGAACCTGTGCCGCAATTGAGCGAAAATCATTCTGTCATGACTTGTATGTTTTTTCAATATTTGTCTGATTTTCAGATTTTTCTCCTGTCTTCAGACAGTTACCATTCCTCATTCTTAAAAAATTATCTATTAATGTATTGAAATATATTATTTTATAAAACAAGTATGCCATTTGGCATGTTCCTTGCTTCCCAACATGATGTTTCCTGCCGGGAAACAGACGTTCCCTCCCTTTCCAAGCAAGGAGTCATGTCATGGGACAGAATGCCATTGTGGTCATGTTCGACAGCCTGCAATACAATTATATTGGCTGTTACGGTAATACCTGGATCAAAACCCCCAACATGGATCGTTTCGCCCGCGAGGGTGCGGTTTTTGAAAACGCCTATAC
>JAEXGX010000104.1 GCA_023450535.1 Pseudomonadota bacterium
TTCTTTCCCTGTGCGGCACAGTGTTGCGATATTATCCAGCACAACCATGTCCACGCCTTTCAGATACGGTTCCAACGCCATTTGTCCGCTCATGGTGGATAAATCTGGCATGGGGCAGGGCTGCAAATCCGGCGTGATGAGCGTCAGATTTTTTAAGGCATGTGGCGGAACAGCCATAGCGCTGATAAGAGCGGCAAGGCGGCTCTGCATCGCTGTAGCGGGCATTTCTCCATCCACATACAGCGTCCGTTTGGGCGTTGGAGCGTGCCAGTCGAAAACAGCCCCGCCGGATGCCACGGCCACGGCAACGCTCAAGGCCACAAAGGTCTTGCCGATGCCGCGTGGGGCGTACAAGATGCCTATACCTTGTACCGGGAGGACGGGTTTCAGAAGTAACCCCCGTGCAGGGATGGGCATGGACAGAAACTCTTCCATGTCCAGAGACACCAGGGCGGGGGAACTGCCGACAACGGCGGGATGGTTTTCAGACATTTCCAACTGGCGGCGGACTTCTTGTAAGCCCTCGCTCTGGTGCAAGTCGTTGAAGTCCGTTCCCGTTCCTGTGGCGAAGGCAGGAAGGACAAGCCGCGCCTGGGCCTTTTGCGCGGCATCCTGCCCCTTGCTGCGGCCCGCTTCGTCATCGTCGCCGCATATGAGAATGGGTTTGTCGGGGTGCTTACGCCGGGCAATTTCTGCTACGATAGGAAGGTTATTTGCGAAAAAAGCCACATATACCGTGCATTCACAAGCAAGATGGATGCTGGCTCCGGTAGCGTATCCCTCGCAGACGGTAAGCGGATTTTCCGGCTTGCCCTGTATCACAAGATGTCCGCCGGAGATTTTGCCTCCAACAAGAAAGCGTTTCTCTCCGTCCGGGGTTATGTATTGGACGCTTTGCACATTTCCCGAAGAATCCCGTACAGGAATAAGCAGCTTCCCTTTTTTGCTCTGCCGTATATCAGCCAGCGCAGGAACGCCTTTGCGCTGTAAATACGGGTGATTCTGGGGACAGATCGAAGCGGCGTCCAGCTCGTTCTGTGCTGTTTGTGCTGCCGCTGCTTGCCGCCGGGCAAATTCGGCGTCGCGCTCTTGGCGCATGGCGATTTGACGCCTCTGCAATACCTCCCTATCGGCCTGGGAAAGTGTTTTTTCTTCGGCTGCGGTAAAGGAACCTTGTTCGCCGTTTTCCCAGTTGCACCACCAAAGCGTCGCAAGGGAATCCAGGTGGGCGATATACGCTCTGTTCTGCTTGTGTGGCTTGGCCTGAGTGGGGCAACGGTGTAGTTTCCCGTCCGCAACGATTTCAGATGGTATCAACCCCTTAGCGCTCAAGATTTCCTGAAAGGTTTGCAAGGGGCTATTCATTTTCCGCTCCCTGCTTGCCAAGGCTATCTATAAACGCATCAATGTCCTCCTCTCTCCACACTGTAGTGCGGGGACCGAGCTTGATGGGTTGTGGGAAACGTCCGGTGCGGCAACCCTCCAAAAAAGAGCTTCTGCTGATGTTTAAGCGGAGGAGAACCTGTTTGAGGCGAAGTAACCGCTTAACGGATAATTCAAGCTGTTTCTGTGACATAAAAAGCCTCCTAAGTTGTTGTTGAACCTAGGAGCCACTAAGCCAGTATTTGACTTGAAAATACGGGAACGCGCTTTTGGAAATATAAGGAAAATTCAGGAAAATTCGGGAAATTATTCTGTGTAGTAACGACCATCCGCCAGTTTGAAGTGCTTCCTGGCGTGTTTATCTTTGGCATTGTCTGTAATGTCATCTTTGCGCAAAATAGTTCCAATTTGAGTAAAGTTTTTAATCCCTACCCAAGTGTAGAGGGCATAAGCGATTGGCGCGTCTTCCTTAAACCCGGCAACCCGCATATCATCACAGACTTGTTGCGGTTTCTTCCCTTCCCATAAAGAGCGGGGGATAAGGGTCTTGCCTTGTTGTTGGCCATGCTCCGCAACTTCGGGCAGGGCATTCGATGGCGCTTCGGGTATCGTTTCGGGAACTAACGGTCTTGTCTGTGCAGCCGCCTTGATGACTGAACGCACAAAAGCATGGCTAATCCCCTTTACTTCTTTGACCAAAGGGTAGCCCCTAATAACAGACCAATAATGGATGGCAGCTATTTTATCCACGATAGCGGTTTCAGGAAAGATATGGCTGATAAAGTGGTAGCTTGAAATTGGTATCGACAGTATTTTTTCTTCGAACAACTCGGATTCGGGCGAATATTGGTCGTAAATGTCTACTTTCTCCAATCGGGATAGCGTGCTGAACAAAAATGTCCTTTCCTCCGGGTATATGGCGTCAATGTCTTCATACGTTTCTTCCAGAATATTTTTAAGTCCTTGCTGCAAGGTGCTTGCTTGAATATTCAGTGAGAGCTTTCTGAAAAAGGTCATCACATCCATAGAACATAAATGTGTATGGAAAAATTTCTGTGTCTTATCCACTTCCGGCAAAACCGGGCTCTCTATTTTGTATACGGCCTGATTGCTATCCGCAAAGGAACGCCAATACGCCTCATGCACCTTGCTCCATAATTCCACAGGAAACACCGAATCCGGCCAAAGCACCTGGATAGTCTTTTCGACTTCGTTTCCATTCAGGCCATAGGCTTGGCGCACCCTGCCCATTGATATTTTTTGTGGGTCCAGCATAGATTTATGAGTACAATAAAGCCCACAGATGGGCAATAAGCGGAAGGGCGGCGCGGATTTTGTGAGCGGTACCCCCTTAGAAGTACCGCGCTACAAAAATCCGTGCCGCCCTGGTGAGTCAGCGATTGCTTGCCCGATCAGCTATACCACTCCCTGACCATATCAAGGCCATCATAGCCGAAAGCCCTCATGCGCTCTTTTTCTTCCTCGCTCCACCCCGTATCTGTAACAGTGATTTGAGCGTCTTCCGGTATTTCCCCAATGGAAACGGCGATTTCGTTTGTTTCGGCAGAATCATATTGCATCGTGTCGAATTGGCGTTCAGACATATTTTCCTCCTTGGTTTCCAGTTTTACGCGGTTAACTGCGGGGCTGTAGGGTGTTCAGGACGGTCATGCTCACTGGCTGCTTGTGCTTTCTTCTGCCGAACCTTGCTCGCCTGAACATGCAGCCAATCGGCATAGTCCTGCACGACTTTGCGCCGTATAGTAAGGTATTTTGCATGGTTGTAGGCTTGGGACACTTCATTGCCGATAGTATGAGAAAGTTGCTTTTCAACGGCCTCAAAGTTGTACCCAAGTTCGTTTCCTGTGGTTGAAAACATGCCTCTAAGGCCGTGTGTTGTGAGTTCGCCTACGGAGTAGCCCAAGCCTTCAAGAATCAGCTTGCGGAGCGTTTCAGGAACTATGTGGAGATTGCCAGCGCCGCCCGGAAACATATATTCAAAGTCACCTGTGATTCTGTGAAGCTCGGTCAAAACTTTCAACGCCTGTTCACTCAAAGGACATTCATCGTTTTCAAGCCCGGTTTTGGTTCTTTCTGCATCTTTGCGCCAAAGCATTTGCTCACAGTCTATTTCTGACCACTTGCCTTCGCAGACCTCGTGAGGCCGTTTCATGGTGTATAGAACCAGCCATAGGCCGTAAATCGTATATGGAAGCGCTTTTGTTCCCTTGTGCTTGGGTTTGTAGTCTTCCAGACGCACGACAAAATCGCCTATGGCCTCCGGTTCAACCAGGGTGGGATGATGCTTCGCCTTGACTCGCTTCTTGCGGTATCGGCCCAAATTTTGAGCGACATTCGGGAGGCTTTTATCGTGCAGCTCCGCGTATTCGAAGAGCTGCTTCCAGACACCGGCAACTTTCTTCGCCTGAGCGTGTTTTTCCTCTGCGGTCAACGAGGCAATGCAGTCTTCGATTACGGCGTGGGTTATCTCCCTAAGTTTCATGTGGCCGTAGGGTTTGACGATATATTTTTGCGCTCTGTCGCTTTTGGTCTTTATGGTATTTTTCGACCAGTTAGGGTCACTTTTGAGCCACTTTTCGACATATTGCTTCACTGTCCAATGTTGCGGCGAATCGGGCGGCGCGGGGGTATCAGGATGCTTTTTCTGGAATTTTGCTTTTCGCGCCATTTGCGGCGGAACAAAGAGGGCGGGGTGAAGCCCCTGGTCGAGATGGGCGCGGAAGGCGGCGTTTAACTGCCTTGCTTCCGCCAGGGAGGTGTCGGGCAATGCGCCGAGTGTCTTGTTGTTGGCCTTGCCTTCCCAACGGAAGCGGGCAATCCATTTTTTGGTGCAGCCTTTTCTTTTGGACGGTTCGACGTGGAGTTCCAAGGCATCCCCATCGCCGTAAGCTGCTTTTTTGTCGGTAGCCTTTACGCCCTCAACGAATTTGACAGTGAGTTTTCCCATGTGAAGCTCCAAAAAAAATGTGAGTAGGTATTTGCTTTGTAGCAAATACCTACTCACATTTCAACTCACATCGGCGCTGGACTGAAGCGTACAAACGTGGACCTACTCACACATTTTTGGCTTCAAAGTGTTGCTATTACAGCTACTTAAAAAACTTTCTTAGACCTCTGTGATAAAAGTTTTGGCGTCCCCAGGGGGATTCGAACCCCCGTTGACGGCGTGAAAGGCCGTTGTCCTGGGCCGACTAGACGATAGGGACGTTGTGGCTGGGCTACATGGACTTGAACCATGATTAACGGGACCAGAATCCGTCGTCCTGCCAATTGAACGATAGCCCAACGTGGAGACGTCTAATTAGAAGAATCTGCCCCCTTCGTCAAGGGGAATTTTCATATTTTTTTTAATTTTACTCATAATATACTGTAAATACAAATAAAATTTTACGGCTACGTTTCATTATCCTGCCGAAAACATCGGGAATGTCAGTTCAAAATATAGGCATAGGGATTGGTGGGCACGCCATTGACGCGCACTTCATAGTGCAAATGCGGCCCGGTCACGCGGCCCGTACTGCCCACATGGCCGATGAGTTGGCCACGTTCCACCTGCTGGCCCGCCTTGACCACAAACTTCGACATATGCCCGAACTTGGTGGAAAGGCCGCCGCCGTGGCTGATATCCACGCAAAGCCCATATGCGCCGTCCGAGCCGGCGGCGGTCACGGTTCCTCGCGCAGGAGCATAAATGGGCGTACCCGTGGGCGCAGCAATGTCCAGCCCCTTGTGCTGTCTGCCCTGCCCGGTGAAAGGTGAATTGCGATATCCGAACTTGGATGTGACAAAACCCTCAGTAGGCCAAATAGACGGCGTAACCGCCAGTTTGCCGCGATTTTCCCGCATGGAGAGCATGAGCTCCTGCTGACGGATCTCCTCCACGCGCGTTTCCTGGGCCAACTCCTTGAGAAAGGCGCGCATCTTGCGCGTCGCCAGTTCATAACGGTGCAAGGGAATATAACCCAGACCGGAATCACCCGCTCCACCTACGCCCAGATCGCTGACGCCCACATCCGTTTTTACCATCACCCGCAGTTTGGTATCGAACTGCTGCACACGCTGCAAATCATCCCGCACTGCAGTCAATTCTTCAGCCAACCCCGCAAGCTGCCCCTGCCGGGCCTCCAGCGCGTATTCCGCCTCCGCCAGTCTGCTCTCAAGCAAACTGGCATGCGTAAAGTATTTCCACAACCAGACATTGGACGCGGCCAACCCGCAGACAATCAGACACAGCAGCCAGCCGAACCAGCCGGAAAGACGCAGGCTACGAGAAGATCCGCCTTTTTCTTTGAATATGACGACATGATATTTGCCAAAAAGCATTGACGCCCCATGGTATGCACGAGTGGCGGGTCCCACGGGCAGAAACCTGAAGAAGTGGGTCCACAAGGCGTTCATGATAAAGTCAAGAGCCGCTGAGGTCAACGCAGCAGCGGAAACGCCGGGAGTTTTCACATTCTCCCTAAAAATATACTTTTATCTCAATATATTACAAAACAGTCTCTTCTTCGCCACCATTTTCCGCGCGCGCTTTTTCTCCGTCTTTGGCCATTTGCCAGCGGGTCAACCCGCGGAAGACATTCTTGCGCCGGAATTTGCTGCCCTCGCACATGGTATCAAGCAATGTCATCATGTCCGCCCGCCTGGTACTCCCCGCCGAAGGGCAGGGGTTGCTCCATAGCGGCAGTTCCCACTGCCGGGCTGCACGAGCGATATCGGCCTTTTCCACCAGCAGGAGCGGGCGGATAACCCGCAAGCGCCCTTCAAAAAACGGATCGCTCATGCTCATTCCGTCCACTCTGCCGGTCTGAATGAGGTTCATCATAAAATTGGTGACCAAATCGTCGGCATTGTGTCCGAAGGCCAGATGCGTAAGGCCATATTGCGCGCACAGGGCGAACAGGCGCTTGCGGCGTAGCCTTGCGCAATAAAAACAGGGCGAGTTGCGCAGGTTTTCTTCTGAGTGGGCGCGTGGACCGTGATCCGTTGCCTCCAGATGCCCGGCAATGCCCTCCGTCCGCAACCAATCCGCAAGAGGGGCATGATTGTCCGGGTCAAAGCCTGGATTCACATGCAGCGCCATAAATTCAAAATGAAAGGGTACAATGCGCTGACGCAATTGCATGACCTTGAGCAGCACAAAACTGTCCATTCCGCCGGATACGGCCACTCCCACCCGCGCGCCGGGGGCGATCATGCGGCATTCCTGCATGGCCTTGCCCGCGGCGCGCACACAAGTCTGCTGCGCAAAACTCAGTTTAAGCGCCACTGTTCCACACTCCGCACGGCGTCAAGCAGGGTTCGCACGCCAAATCCCGTCGCGCCTTTGGCATTGATCGGAGATTCCCCCGCATCCGCCGCCGCAATATCCAGATGGGCCCAGCGCGTACCTTCTTCCACAAAGCAGCTCAGGAAAAAGGCCGCATGCAGCGCCCCACCCTCACGAGCACCGGAATTGAGCATGTCCGCCACGTTGCTTTTCAGAATTTCCCGGCTGCTTTCCCAGATGGGAAGACGCCAGTTGCGCTCTCCCAGGCCGCAGCCCGCCGCATGCAGCAATTCAGCAAGGGCATCGTCGTTGGCGAACAGCCCGGCGTTGCCCTTGCCCAGCGCCACGGCGCAGGCC
>JAEXGX010000106.1 GCA_023450535.1 Pseudomonadota bacterium
GGCATGTCGCCGATTTCATCCAGAAAGATAGTGCCCTCGTCGGCCAGTTCGAACTTGCCGGGCTTGCCGTTTTTGTCGCCCCCGGTAAAGGTGCCCTGCGCATACCCGAACAGTTCGCTTTCCACCAGTGAACGGGGCAGAGCGCCGCAGTTCACGGCGACAAAAGCTTTGTCCGCGCGGGGACTGGCATTATGAATGGCCTGGGCGAACAGTTCTTTTCCGGTGCCGCTTTCTCCCAAGAGAAGAATGGTTGTCTGCCTCCCCGCGATCATGCGAGCCTGCTCGCGTACCGTGGCAAGGGCAGGGGAATCCCCCACAATCTGGTCAAAGGTGAAGGCCGCCTGCGTACCCGCAAGCTGGACAGCCAGACTGCGCATACGACGTGTTTCGGAAAGGCGCAGTACCAGACCTCCGCTGCTTCCCTGCCGGTAACAGGACATCATGCAGGAGAGTTTTTCCCCGGTGTGCAGGGTCAGATCCAGTTCGCGGTCGACAATAGGGACAGGACTGCGGAGCATGTCTTCCAGGCGGGCATTGGGGCGAAAAATATCCAGAATGTTTCTGCCCCGGTACTCTTCGGCAAGGCGCAACACGTTGCGGGCCTGGTTATTAATGGTTTCAATGTTCAGGGAAGGGGAAAGGATAATGGCTCCGGCATTCATGAGGTCGGCCATGGTCTGTTGCTGCTGGAGCAGTGTCCTGAGCCGAAGCTGCCCGGAAATGGCAAAGGCCACGGCCTTGACCATGCCCAGTGTGTGGGGGTGGTAGAGAGTATGGGGTTGGGTGACGAAGAGCACGCCGCGCAAGTCGCCCTTGTCGTCGAAAACCGGTGCCGCTGTGCAGGCCCATTTGCTGCCGCGGTCCGCAAAATGTTCTTCGCCAAAGATTTCCACGGCTTCCCGCAGAGCGATGCAGGTGCCGATGGCGTTGGTTCCCTTGGAGTCTTCTGTGGAAATATGGTCTTCCCCCCCAAGGGGGAAGAATTCATCGCCCCCTGTGCTTTTTTGGCTGGAACACAGGGTAATGCCTCTTTCATCCGTAAATGTGATGGAACTTTTGCGGAACAGCAGGGAGGGAAGCAAGGCATTGTCGATAAATGACGCGGCGATTTCAATAAGGACGGCATTTTTGGCGCAGGTTGCCGCAAGCTCGGCGGAAGTGGCGGCGATGGGCTGATTGGTGACAGGATCAACGCCATGCGCCCGGCTGCGCTCCCATGAATCGGCAATAACGTCTCTGACGATGCTCCGGTCGATTATTCCGCCCTGAAGAAAGGCGAGCTTCTGTTGTCTGATGCGTGTCTGGCGCTCTTTTGTCAGGAGTGTTTCTTCCGTGGAAAGCGTCATTATGTTCTCCTGCGACTTTTTTGTGCCTTTTCACCCGGCGGCGCAAACCCCACACGCAGGGTTTGCGATTAATCCGGACAGGAAGGTCTTTCTCTTTGTGTTTTTTTATATGTCATAAAAAATGACATGGCATATATGACATGTCAATATTTAAGATAAAAAATACAGGAAAAACTCTGTATATTTTGGAAGTGTATCTATAATACAGTGAAATATAATATAATTTAATATATGTAACAATTGGCATTCTGCTTGCAGAGCCGGGGATAGCATTTCCCATACAATAAAGAGTGTTATTCATTTTATCTCTGGAGACCATCATGTTAATCGATTTTCGCGTACGTCCTCCCTTCAAGAGCCACATGGATACCTGTGTGTTCAGCGGCGGCCCCATTCCCCGTGATCCGGTGAAGCAGAGCATTTTCGACATCGGCAAGGAGCGGGTACCCTCCAAGGAGGCACATTCCATTGAGATGTTCATGGAGGAAATGGACGCCACCGGCACCACCAAGGCGGTGATTATGGGGCGTAAGGCCGATGACTACGGCAGTGTGAACAATGACGACAGCGCCGAGCTGGCCGCGAAATATCCAGGTCGCTTTATTCCCTTCGCGGGAATAAATCCGGGTCTGCCGGGGCAGGTGGAAGAAATCGAGCGTTGTGCGCGTTTGGGATTTCGGGGCATCGGGCTGGATTGCGGGTGGTTGCGTCAACCCATGTATATCGACGATGCACGTGTCGATCCCATCTATGAAAAATGTCAGGAACTCGGGCTCATCGCGTCCATTACCTGTAGTTTCATGCTTGGCCCGGACATGACCTATTCCGACCCTGATGCCATCATGCGTGTGGCCGCCCGCTTTCCAGACTTGAAGATAGTCGTGCCGCACGGCTGCTGGCCGCACGTACACAAAGCGCTGGCCATGGCGATTGTATGCCCCAACGTGTATCTTATGCCCGACTGCTACGTGTATATTCCCGGATTTCCGCTGTCCGAGGAATATATCAACGCCGCCAACACCTATCTCAAATACCGCATTCTATACGCCAGTACCTATCCGGTGCGCAGTCTCACGCAATGTCTTGCAGGGTGGAAGTCCCGTGCGTTCACTCCCGAAGCACTACGCAACACTTTGTATGAGAATGCCGCCCGTTTGTTGGGTGAAATCTGAGAATGCCCGGTTCTTCAGATTGATGACAACCCCTGCATACGCAGGGTTTGTGCCGCCAACGGCTCGTTTTCAAGAAAACTCGCCGGGCGGAAAGGCGCGGAATTCGGGCAATGCTTTGCTGTCTGTTTCCCCACGCCGCTTTACGGCTAGGGAAAATGCCCCTTCGGGTCAGCCTCCGGGCAGCTAATGCCGGAAGCGAATTCCGGTTATGCCCTCTTCCGGGGGGCTGCTGACTTTGTCAACCGCCTCGTTCATTCCGTTTTTTATTCGATCACTTCTTGTCCGATCTTATCTGCTGTGGGAGGAAAAATGCCGACATCACACATGTTGTCGCCTATCACCATCAACGGAACAAGTTTCCGGAACCGGATTATTCTGTCATCTATGGTCACCAGTTACGCCGGTGGTGACGGGCAGGTGAGTGAACGCCTGTTGCGCTATCACGAAGCACGGGCCAGAGGCGGCGTAGGGCTTAATATGCTTGAAGCCACCTGCGTCGACCCTGCCGGACGTTCTTATAATCCCGGCGTGAATATTTATGACGACATCCACATCAAGGGATTGCGCAGACTGACGGACGCCATTCACGCCGCAGGCGGCAGGGCGGGAGTGCAGCTCAACCATGCGGGCAGATTGTCCAAACCCGCCGTATCGCATCATCCCGTGCCGTTGGTCTCTTTTGTGTCCGGCTACACTCCGCTCGATAATTCCGTGGTGCTTGACGCCGGAGACATTGAACTCATTATCCGCCGCTTTGTGGACGCCGCGCGCCGCGCGGCGGAAGCCGGATTTGACGTGATCGAAATTCATGGCGCGCACGGCTATCTGATCTCGGAGTTTATTTCTCCTCTCTTCAACCGCCGTACAGATGAATATGGCGGCAGTTTTGAGAACATGATGCGTTTTCCGCTGGAAATCATCCGCGGCGTGCGCCGCGTGATCGGGCCGGATATGCTGCTTTCTTTCCGGTGCAGCGTCGAGGAATTTTTGCCCGGAGGCATGACCTTGCCGCTGGCGTGCCGCATCGCCCCTGTGGTGGTCGAGGCGGGCGTGAATCTGTTCAACGTGAGTACCGGGCTTGCCGAAACCAATGAATTTACCGGGCCGCCGCCCGCCATTCCGCGCGGCTGGAATGCCGACCGATCCGCCGCGATCAAAGAAGCGTTGCACGGAGCCGCCGCCGTAGCCGTGGCCGGGCGGGTGGTGGACGTTGAGACGGCGGAATCCATTCTGGCCGCAGGCAAGGCAGATATGGTGGTCATGGGGCGCGCGCTTATCGCTGACCCCGATCTGCCGCGCAAGGCGGCGGAAAAAAAGGAGGATTTCATCCGGCCCTGCATCAATTGCAGCGAGGGATGCAGTGGCCAGCCCCAGGTGACCTG
>JAEXGX010000123.1 GCA_023450535.1 Pseudomonadota bacterium
GTGAATTGCGGCTGCTCCGTCTTCGCGGGGGAGTCTCACTTTGTTCAACTCCCCGGGATTGTCACTTACGTTGAGTGTGCATGCCGGGATCGAGCTGGTCTGGCAGGGAGATACTCTCCCCCGGCCCCATAATATATAATTGAGGGTGCAGGGGCATCATGCCCATGCCGAGGGGAGTTTGAGGGGGCGAGCAGCCCCCTCAAAAACTTTTTCCGCAATGTGTGATGGGCATAGCGCAAGGGGCGGCGCGAGGCAAGGAAAACGAGCCTCATTGGCAAGGGGGGTCTCTTGCGCTATACTCGGCGCCGCGCCCGGAACGGGCAGGAAACGAAAGGGAGTGCTATGCTGGCCTATCTGGAAGGGCGATTGCTTGAAGTCACGGAAAACGGCTGTGTGCTGCTGACCGGCGGAGGCGTGGGATATGAGGTGTTCCTCCCCACGCACGTCATGAGCCGTCTGCCCGAGAAGGGCGGGCAGTTCTGCCTTTATGTCAGCCTTGTGGTGCGCGAGGACGCGCAGGAACTGTTCGGTTTCGCTTCCTGGGATGAACGGCAGACCTTTCTTACACTCATTGGTATTAACCGGGTGGGGGCGCGTACCGCGCTGGCCATGCTGTCCATGTACAGGCCGGATGATTTGCGGCGTATCGTGGCCGAGGATGACGTGATGTCCCTCACGCGGGTGCCCGGCATCGGCAAGAAGACGGGCCAGCAGATTTTTCTTGAACTCAAGTACAAGCTCAAGGCGGACGGCATGCCCGCACTGTTGCCGCCGGGGATGGATCGCCCTGGTACGGTGTTCCGCGACGCGCTTACCGGCCTGACCAATCTCGGATACGAAGAAGACAGGGCATCTCTTGTGCTCAAGGATGTTTTCGCGGGCGATCCGGATCTGGACGTGAGCGGGGCCTTGCGCGCCGCGCTCAAGAGCTTGGCCAAAGGATAGCCCATGAGCGAATTTGTTCCCCCGTTTCCGCCCCGGTGCAAGGTGACTGCTCCGGACGCGATGCCTTCCGCGCCCGGCCCCGCCGTCTGTTCCCCATCCGATAATATTGATGAAACCATCCGTCCCCAGCGCCTGGACGATTTTATCGGGCAGGAGGAATTGCGCGCCAACATGCGCGTCTTCCTCAACGCCGCGAAGGAACGGGGGCAGGCTATGGATCACGTGCTGTTCTACGGTAACCCCGGCCTGGGCAAGACGACGCTGGCGCGGATCATGGCCGCAGAACTGGGCGTGAACCTGGTCACTACCTCTGGCCCTGTGCTGGAGCGCAGTGGTGATCTGGCCGCCATTCTGACCAATCTTTCCCGGCACGATATTTTGTTCGTGGACGAAATCCACCGTATGCCGATCAGCGTGGAAGAAGTGCTGTACCCGGCCATGGAGGACTTCAAGCTGGATCTGGTGATCGGGCAGGGCCCTGCCGCCCGCACCGTGAAGCTGGATATCGAACCGTTTACCCTGGTGGGAGCCACCACGCGGCTGGGCCTGCTGTCGTCGCCACTGCGCGACCGCTTCGGCATTGTCAACCGGCTGGAATTTTACACGCCGGAAGAACTGGCGCGCGTTGTCGTGCGTGCGGCGCGTATCCTCAATGTGCCCGTCACTGAAGACGGCGCGCTGGAAATCGGCCGCCGCTCACGCGGTACGCCCCGCATCGCCAACCGTCTGTTGCGCCGCGTGCGCGATTTCGCCGGGGTGTACGGCAGGGGCGTGGTGGACGGTGAACAGGCCCGCAATGCCCTTGCCCGTCTGGATGTGGACGAGCGCGGTCTGGACGAAATGGACCGCAAAATCCTTACCTTGCTCATCGAACACTTCGACGGCGGGCCGGTAGGCGTCAAAACTCTGGCCGTGGCCTGTTCCGAAGAAGTGCGCACACTGGAAGATATCTACGAACCCTACCTTATCCAGTGCGGCTTTCTCAAGCGCACCCCGCGCGGGCGCGTCGCTACGCAACGTGCCTACAAGCATTTGAAAATAGGGTTAAGATAAGAAGATATTACGGGGGGAATGATTCCCCCCGTGCCCCCTCATTCCGTGAAATTGTTGCTGCGCAACAATTTCACGATAATGCAGGTGCAGGGGCATCATGCCCCTGCCAGGGGGGTGGGGGACAGCGTCCCCCAAGAGCAAAGTATCAATATTTCCTTTTATCAGGAGAGCAAGATGCCCGCAGTGGAACCGAGAGTGGAGTTGCTGGCGCATACGCCGGAGCCGTTGTCGCTGATCTATGCCGCCTTCCGGCAGTGTTACCATGCCGGGGCTGTGGCGGATATGTGGCCCCGGCTGTTGAGCGGAGAAATCTCCCGGGAGAAGCAGGCGGAATTTGTGGCCTCGGTGCTGGCGTCCGGCCATGCCAGCCCGGCGGAACACGTCAGTTTCACCTTTGCGCTTTCCGGCGTTTCCCGCGCGTTGACGCACCAGCTGGTGCGGCATCGCATCGCGTCCTATTCCCAGCAGAGCCAGCGCTATGTGGACGCCTCGGCTATGGATTACGTCATGCCCCCGGCCATTGCCCGTCTGCCTGAAGCACGGGAGCGTTTTGTGCGTTTTATGGAAGAAGTGGGCGCGGCCTACAGCGACCTGAAGGAAATGCTCGAAGCTGCGGGGCGCGGCGCGCAGGCCAGGGAAGATGCCCGTTTTGTACTGCCGCAGGCGGCGGCCAGTAACATTGTGGTGACCATGAACTGCCGCGCGTTGATCAATTTTTTCGAACACCGCTGCTGTACCCGCGCACAGTGGGAAATCCGGGCTGTGGCAAATCGTATGCTCGAACAGTGCCGCACGGTGTTGCCCGAACTGTTCCGCCATGCCGGGGCGAAATGCGAGGGCCTCGGCTATTGCCCGGAAGGGCCGAAATTCACGTGCGGGCGTTATCCGCTGCCCGGGGAAGAGCGTGGGGCTTGCTAGCGCTTTCCGTGCCTTTTGTATCCTGAACTGATAAAAAGTTTTGCAGGATGGAGGGGGTGCGGGGGCGGGAGGGGGGTTTTTGAAAAGCTCCCGTCCGCCCCCGCATATTTATTACTTGTTTTGTT
>JAEXGX010000128.1 GCA_023450535.1 Pseudomonadota bacterium
GCCATAGCTTCCTTCATCTTCGAGCGCGGCACACTCACTTCCTTGTGGAGGGCCAAGTGCGCGTTGCGGATACGCGTCAGCATATCGGCAATGGGATCGGTCAACATGGTATGGAATCTCCTGAAAGGTTAGCTGAATTACCAGCTGGATTTACGGACGCCGGGCAATTCGCCGGCCAGAGCCATCTTGCGGAAGCAGATGCGGCAAAGGCCAAACCGGCGCAGGTACGCACGGGGACGGCCGCAAATGGGGCAACGGTTGTAGGCACGGGAGGAAAACTTGGGTTTCCGGCGGGCCTTCACTTCAAGGGAAGTACGGGACACGGCCTATCTCCTTACTTGCGGAAAGGCATGCCGAGCTGTTCGAGCAAGAGCTTGCCTTCCTTGTCCGTGCTGGCGGACGTGACGATGGTGATGTTCATGCCCTTGGGGTTTTCGATACGATCCGACTCCATTTCGGGGAAGATCATATGCTCCTTGATGCCCAGGGTAAAGTTGCCGCGGCCGTCAAAGCCACGATCCGGGATACCCCGGAAGTCGCGCACACGCGGCAGGGCGAAGTTCATCAGTTTATCCAGGAAATCCCACATGGCCGCCTTGCGCAGGGTCACGCGGGCCCCGATAGGCATGCCTTCGCGCACCTTGAAGGCGGCGATGGATTTCTTGGCGCGGGTTACCACAGCCTTCTGTCCGGCAATGGCGGACAGTTCAGCCACGGCTTCTTCCATCAGCTTATTGTTCTGGCTGCCAGAACCAAGGCCGATATTAAGGGAGACCTTTTCGATTCCGGGAATCTGCATGGAGGATTTGTAAGCAAATTCCTTCTGCAATACCGGAACCACTTTCTCGCGGTATATCGCTTCCAGACGGGTCATCGTCGTTCACCTTCTACAGGGTTTCGTTGCACTTCTTGCAGAAGCGGATTTTCTTCCCGTCTTCGGTGTACCGGTAGCCTACACGGGTGGGCTTGCCGCAGGCAGAGCACACAACCATGAGGTTGGACACGTGGATGGGCATTTCTTTTTCGACGATGCCGCCGGGTTCGCGCTTGTAGGGGTTGGGGCGGACGTGGCGCTTGGCTACGTTAACCTTTTCCACCAGCACGCGATCAGACTTGCGAAGAACCTTGAGGACCTTACCGATCTTGCCCTCGTCCTTGCCGGCGATCACCATCACCTTGTCGTCCTTGTGAATGCGAAACTGCTTCATTTCAATGCTCCTACAGCACTTCCGGCGCAAGGGACACAATCTTCATGAAGTTGCGGGCGCGCAGTTCGCGGGCAACAGGTCCGAAGATACGAGTACCGACCGGTTCGCCCTGCTTGGAGAGAAGCACGGCTGCGTTGGTGTCGAACTTGATATAGGAACCGTCAGCGCGGCGCACTTCTTTGGCGGTGCGCACGATAACGGCCTGCATGACGTCGCCCTTCTTCACCTTGGCGTGGGGCATGGCATCCTTGACGGAAACCATGATGATGTCGCCCACGGTGGCGTAGCGGCGGTGGGAACCGCCCAGCACCTTGATGCAGGAAACTTCCTTGGCGCCGGAGTTGTCAGCGACCTGGAGTCGGGATTCAACCTGGATCATGGTTCAGCCTCCTACACGGCCTTTTCGAGGATGGACACCAGGTGCCACCGCTTGTTGCGGCTCATGGGCCGGAATTCCACGATCTTTACTTTGTCGCCGATGCCGCATTCGTTATTCGGGTCATGGGCGGTGCACTTCTTGCGGCGCCGCACATACTTTTTCAGAAGCGGATGCTGGACCAGCGTTTCCACGCGTACGACGATGGTCTTGTCGCACTTGTCGCTGATCACCGTACCGACGAGCGTTCTGCCATTGCGCTGTTCAATTGCGCTGTTCATATCCGCTCCTACTTCGTCTTGCCGGATTCGGCGTTGATGGCCGTGAGGATCCGGGCAATATCTTTCTTGGCGGCAGGAATGGAAGCCGTCTTTTCCAGCTGCGCGGTGGCGTGCTGGAGACGGAGGTTGAACAATTCCTGCCTGGTTTCCGTCAGTTTGGTCTGAAGCTCGTCCTTGCTCAGGCCGCGCAGTTCTTTCATTTTCATTCGAAGGCTCCCTCTCTCACCACGATCACGGTCTTGACAGGCAGCTTGTGGGCGGCCAGGGTCAGGGCGCGTTTGGCGAGTTCAAGGCTGACGCCCTTGATTTCATACAGCACGCGTCCGGGCTTCACCGGAGCGCACCAGCCCACAGGAGCACCTTTACCGGAACCCTGACGGGTTTCCAGAGGCTTGGCGGTCACGGGGTTGTCGGGGAACACGCGGATCCACACCTTACCGCCGCGACGGATATGGCGCATCATGGCGATACGGGCAGCTTCAATCTGCTGGCTCGAAAGCTTGCCATGTTCCACGGCCTTCAGACCGATATCGCCGAACGCAACGGTCGCGCCGCGCGTCGCGGGACCACGCAGGCGGCCTTTCTGCCACTTGCGGAATTTAACTCTCTTGGGGGCGAGCATTATTGATCCACCTCTTTATCCATGATTTCACCCTTGTACACCCACACCTTGATGCCGATGAGGCCATAGGTGGTGTGGGCTTCAGCGAAACCGAAATCGATGTCGGCGCGCAGAGTCTGCAGCGGCACGCGACCATCGCGGTACCATTCGGTACGAGCGATTTCTGCGCCGGCGAGACGACCGGAGCAGGTCACCTTGATGCCTTCAGCGCCGAACTTGCGGGCCATGGTCACGGTACGCTTCATAGCGCGACGGAAGGCGACGCGGCGTTCCAGCTGCATGGCAATGTTTTCGGCCACAAGCTGAGATTCAATTTCCGGACGCCGGATTTCATTCACTTCAAGCGCGAACTCGCGACCGAACTTCTTTTTGAGATCACCACGCAGCTTTTCAATTTCCGCGCCCTTGCGCCCGATAACAATACCGGGGCGGGCGGTGGAAAGAATCAGACGAATCTTGCCGCCGAAGCGTTCGATTTCAATCTTGGAAATACCCGCGCTATAAAGCAGCTTCTTTACGAAGGTGCGAATTTTGTGATCTTCAAACACGAAGGAAGCGTATTCCTTCTTGCTGAACCAGCGAGACTGCCAATTTTTGTTGTAGCCTAGCCGGAAGCCGTAAGGATGTACTTTCTGACCCATAGCCTATTCCTGTCCTTCCGCGAGAATTACGGTGATGTGGCTGGTGCGCTTGCGGATATGCATGGCACGCCCCTGGGAACGGGGCATGAAGCGCTTCCAGGTGGGGCCTTCATTGACCACCACGTCCTTGACGTACATGGAGTCCACATCAATGCCCGGGAACTGGGCAGCGTTGGCCAGAGCCGAACGCACCACGCCGTACAGAACGCCGGCAGGCTTGTTGGGCGTGAACTTGAGCTGATTCAGAGCCTCCTCCACCGGCAGACCTTTGACGTTCTGGGCAACCAGACGGGTCTTGCGGGGAGAAACGCGCTGAAACTTGGCGATTGCTTTCGATTCCATGAACGTTACCCGCTACTTTTTGGCTTTGGTCTTCTTGTCAGCGGCATGGCCATGAAATGTGCGCGTGGGCGCAAATTCGCCAAGCTTGTGACCGACCATATTTTCCGTCACGAACACCGGAATGAACTTCTTGCCGTTATGCACGGCGAAAGTCAAACCGACCATTTCAGGAAGAACAGTAGAACGGCGAGACCAGGTTTTGACCACCTTGTGGTCATTGTTGGCAACGGCCGCGTCGACCTTCTTCATGAGGTGGCCGTCCACGAAAGGACCTTTCTTGAGAGATCTGGGCATGTCCGGCTCCTCTTACTTCTGCCCGCGCCGCTTGACGATGAGGCGGCTGGAAGGCTTTTTCTTGGCACGGGTTTTGTAACCCTTGGTGGGAATACCCCAGGGGGTAACGGGATGACGGCCACCGGAACTGCGGCCTTCACCACCGCCCAGGGGATGGTCGACGGGGTTCATAGCCACGCCGCGCACCTTGGGACGACGGCTCAGCCAACGGTTGCGACCGGCCTTGCCAAGATTGATGTTTTCGTGCTGCACGTTGCCAACCTGACCGACCGTCGCGATACAGGAAGCGAGAACCTTGCGCACTTCACCGGAAGGCAGGCGCAGCAGCGCATACTTGCCGTCCTTGCCCACCAGCTGGGCATAAGTACCGGCGGCGCGGCAGAGCTGGCCACCGCGCCCCGGATGCATTTCAATATTATGCACGTTGGTACCCACGGGAATGCGGGCCATTTGCAGCGCGTTGCCGGGCTTGATATCGGCCTTTTCACCGGCCTCAATGCGATCGCCCTGCTTGATGCCCACGGGGGCAAGAATGTAGCGCTTCTCACCGTCAGCATAGTGCAGCAGCGCGATGCGGGCGGTACGATTGGGGTCATATTCGATATGCGCCACAGTGGCGGCGATGTCCATCTTGTCGCGTTTGAAGTCGATGATGCGGTACAGACGCTTGTGGCCGCCGCCGCGACGGCGGCTGGTCACACGGCCGTTATTGTTGCGGCCGCTCTTTTTGGTCAGACCTTCGGTCAAGGACTTTTCCGGAGTGGACCTGGTGATTTCCGCGAAGTCGGACACGGTCTGGAAACGCCGGCCGGCCGAGGTCGGTTTCAGCTTGCGAACAGCCATTGCCTAGACTCCCTCGAAGAATTCGATTTTATCGCCAGGGGCG
>JAEXGX010000129.1 GCA_023450535.1 Pseudomonadota bacterium
CGCCGGACACGATCACGTCGCCCTGCTTCACGCCCAAGGGTGCAAGGATATAGCGTTTTTCACCGTCGGCATAGTGCAGCAGCGCGATGCGGGCGGTGCGGTTGGGGTCGTACTCGATGTGCGCCACCGTGGCGGCGATGTCCATCTTGTCGCGCTTGAAGTCGATGATGCGGTACAGACGCTTGTGGCCGCCGCCGCGGCGGCGGCTGGTCACGCGGCCGTTATTGTTGCGGCCGCTCTTTCTGGGCAGGCCCTCGGTCAGGGACTTTTCCGGGGTGGACCTGGTGATTTCCGCGAAGTCGGACACGGTCTGGAAACGCCGGCCGGCCGAGGTCGGTTTCAGCTTGCGAACAGCCATTGCCTAGACTCCCTCGAAGAATTCGATTTTATCGCCAGGGGCGAGGGTCACATACGCCTTGCGATAGCCGGGAATGCGACCCTTGACGCGGCCCTGCCGCACGCGATTGCGCGGCTTGACCGTAACAACATTAACATCAACGACCTTGACCTTGAAGGCTTCTTCAACTGCCTTGCCGATCTCGATCTTGTTGGCCTTGGGGTCCACAAAAAAAGCAACCTGCCCGGCGCTCTCGCGCAGCATGGTGGCCTTTTCGGTGACGACGGGCCGGAGAAGAACTTTGGTGTAATCCATGTCCATTCCTCTTTCAAGGCTGGAGGGCTACTTCAGCCGCGCTTCCAGATGGGGCAACGCGCCTTCGAGCACCACGACCTGGCTGTGATTGAGCACTTCGTACACGTTCACAGCGTCGGGGGTGACCAGCGTGATGCCGGGGATGTTGCGCGCGGAAAGCGCGAGAGCGGAATCTTCACTGCCCTGTTCGGGAGCGATGACTACCAGAGCCTTGGACAGGCCGAGCGTGCCGGCCACTTTCGCAAAGTGTTTCGTCTTCGCTTCGGGCAGCTCAATGCCCTTCACCACCATCAGCTCGTTGTCGGCCAGGCGGGAAGAGAGAGCCATACGTAACGCGAGAGAGCGCACTTTTTTGTTTATTTTAAACCCGTATTCCCGGGGCTGGGGGCCAAAAATAATGGCGCCGCCACGCATAATGGGGGAACGGTTGGAACCCTGGCGCGCATTGCCGGTACCCTTCTGCTTGAAGGGTTTTCTGCCGCCGCCGGACACAAAGGCCCGGGTCTTGACGGCATGCGTGCCGGCCCGGAGGGCCGCACGATAGGCACGCACCACGAGGTTCAGAATCTCCGGCCGTACCTCGACCTCGAACACTTCGGGGGCCAGGGTGATATTCCCGGCTTCCTGCTTGTTCTGATCGTAAACTTTCACATCAGCCATTGTCTTGATCCTCTCTGTGTGTTGCGCGCTACTGCTTGCGCACCATGACGAGACCGTTCTTGGGGCCGGGCACGGAACCCTTGATCAGGATCACGTTGTCCTCAGCGCGAACTTCCACGATCGTCAGACCCAGTTCGGTCACGCGTTCGTCGCCCCATTGACCGGCCATCTTCTTCCCCTTGAACACGTGGCCGGGGAAGGTATTGTTACCGATGGAACCACCGGAACGATGCACTTTTTCGTTGCCGTGACCGTCGTTGATGCCGCGGAAGTTCCAGCGGCGCATAACGCCCTGGTATCCTTTACCGATGCTGGTACCGGTCACCTTGACCTTGTCGCCCGCAGCAAACACGTCTGCGGTGAGGCTCTGGCCCACTTCAACGGCGGCAGGAGCTTCAAGGCGCACTTCCCGCAGAGTGCGGAAGTTGCCGGCTCCGGCCTTGGCAAAATGTCCCTTCATGGCCTTGGAAAGATGCTTTTCCCTGGCCTCATCGAAGGCGATCTGGATGGCATTGTAGCCGTCCGTTTCCACAGTCTTGACCTGAGTAACAGGGCAGGGACCCACCTTGACCACCGTTACCGCAACGGCCGCGCCGTCACCGGTGAAGATGCGGGTCATGCCCAGCTTGCGTCCAATAATACCCATTTTTTCAGACATGACGCTCCCTCACTAGAGCTTGATTTCCACATCCACGCCAGCGGGCAAGGAAAGCTTGCCCAGAGCGTCCACGGTCTGCTGCGTGGGGTCGAGAATGTCCATAAGGCGTTTGTGGACCCTCATCTCGAACTGTTCACGGGACTTTTTATCCACGTGGACCGAGCGCTGAACCGTGTACTTATGAATGTTGGTGGGCAGGGGAATGGGCCCGGCCACACCGGCGCCGGTATTGCGCGCCGTGTCCACGATTTCCGCCACAGCCTTGTCCAGGATGCGGTAATCGTAAGCCTTGAGCTTAATACGGATACGATCACTGCCAACTGTCGTCATTGCGAATCTCCATTTTTGGCAAACCCGCCCCGGCAATCCTGCCGGAGTCTCACCCTTCTTCCGTGAGGGGAAGAGTGGTCGGAGAGCCTTAGCCTACCTAAAGAAGCGCCGTACCCGGAGCATATTCGCGGGAGGGTACGCTTCGTTCCTTACGCCGTGTTCAGCACCTGCCTGAAAACAGGAGACGAAAACACGAAAGGCAATCCCTTTCGGGATTGCATCGGCTTCGGAGATTTTTTTGTACGGAAGATGGGGACGAGAGGGGCCGGGGCGGCACGCAACCGTTCGCACTTTCCAAAAATTCCAGAAGTCGACCTTGGTTTTCGTCCGCCTGGCCGGTGACGGAACTTGCGTTCCGACAAGACAGGTGGTCCCGCAGAGGTCTCACATGCCCGTCGAACCCTTGCGGATTCGCCGGTTACACCTTACAGCCCCGAAGCCCAGGGCTGGAACGGCTGACATAGCGCGGCACGTAAGACGCCTGCAAAATGTCAAAGCCTCGAGGCAAAAACCTCTCGGCGCAGCAGGACGGGTTCTACCCGCCCTTCCCTGCCGTCCAGGGATTGGCTCCTTTTTACAGGAGCGAAGGAATTTCTAAATCGCCGGGGCGCTCGTGTCAAGCTTTTTTTCGGCCCGGAGAAATAAAAACGGTCTTCTCTCTGCGCGCACACTCGAACACCATTCCTTTCCGCCGGTCCTGCGTATTGCGGCCACCTCAATTATTCTGTATGTTAGGCAAACTGTATGCTCTGAAAGCCTCCGTCCTCTCTGACGGATTCCGGTCGGGTCGATGTTCCGGTTTGCGGCTTTCCAAGCAGCCGGCTTCTCCCGACGAGTATACGAACATAGCATCCCGCCCATACGCAGGGCCTCCCGCCCGAAGGACGGGCGGTGCCGTTTTCCTGGGGAAAGCCATGTACCCAACGTTCAGCGGCGATTTCCTGCAATGGATCCATACATTCCTGTCTGTTCTTGACACCCGGAGCATTCAGCGCTCCGCCACGCTGCTCTGTCTTTCCCCTTCCGCTGTCAGCTATCAGATACGCAAACTCGAAAGAGAACTGGGGCTTTCGCTTTTTGAACGGACCAATACGGGAATGTCCCCCACACATGACGGCCTGCGGCTGAAGAATGAGGTTCTCCCCATTCTGGCCGCCCTGAACAGACTGCGTTGCGGAGAGACTCCGGCGCGCAGCCTGGAGGGTACGCTCCGTCTTGCCTGTCTGGATCGGCTTGCGCATGAACTGGTGCTCCACATCCTGCGCTTCCGCGAACTTCACCCGGAAGTGCACTTTATTCTGGATCCCACGTCATCCAACCGGGTGCGCCAGCTTGTGGATTCCGGCATGGTGGATTTCGGTCTCACCATCTACCGGGAAATCCCAGGTTTCATGCAATTCACGGAACTTCGCCGCAGTTCGGCCTTTCTCTATACGTCGAAGGCAAATCCCTACCGCCTCCCCCCCATGCCGTCCTGGGAACAGATCTGCCAGTTGCCCTTCATTGCTCTGACGCTGGACGGCTACGTCAATCCCATTCTGGCCACCATGCCGGACATGCCCCAGCCGGAAAACGTCATCATCGCCATCAA
>JAEXGX010000136.1 GCA_023450535.1 Pseudomonadota bacterium
TAGCCCGGTTGATCGGGTCTCCTCCCGGTTATGTGGGCTTTGAACAGGGCGGCCTGTTGACCGAGGCCGTACGCCGTACGCCACGTGCCGTGGTGTTGCTGGATGAACTGGAAAAGGCACATCCTGATATCTACAATATTCTGCTTCAGGTCATGGACTACGCCACCCTGACGGATAACAGCGGCCGCAAGGCCGACTTCCGCAACGTCATCCTGATCATGACCACCAATGCGGGTGCGCGGGAAATGGATGCTTCGCCTATGGGCTTTCCTGCGGCGGGAAGCGGCAAGGGGGCGGGCGATGCCTCCCGGCGCGGGGCCAGGGCGGTGGAACAGGAATTCAGCCCCGAGTTCCGCAATCGTCTGGATGCCGTGGTCGCCTTCCGCAGTCTGACGCCGGAACTCATGGGGCGCATTGTGGACAAGACCGTACATGAGTTGTTTGTCGGGCTGGAGGCCAAAAAGGTGCGCCTGACTCTGACTGACGCGGCCCGTGACTGGCTGGCCGCGCGCGGCTTTGACGCGAAGATGGGCGCACGCCCCTTGCAGCGCCTGGTGCGCACGGAATTGGAAGACGAATTGGCAAGACAGGTGCTTTTCGGGGATCTGGAACGCGGCGGCGACGTGACTGTGGATGCCGCCGCCCCCGGCGCGGAACACCTGAGCTTCAGCGTTGAACCGAGAAAATGAGTTTTGTTGTGTTTTAAACGTCAGCCCCCGTTTTTACGGGGGCTGACGTTTAATGAGGGAATTCTCCGGCAGAGCTTATCCGAAAAAGGCTTTTATATCGTCCTCTACCGTGCCGTTGCCCGCGATGCCGAAGTTTTCCACCAGCACCTTGACCACACTGGGGGAAAGGAAGGCGGGCAGGCTGGGGCCGAGATGGATGTTTTTCACCCCGAGGGAGAGCAGAGCCAGCAGCACGATTACGGCCTTCTGTTCGTACCAGGCGATATTGTACACGATGGGCAGCTTGTTCACGTCATCCAGCCCAAAGGCATCTTTAAGCGCGAGAGCCGTAACCACCAGAGAGTAGGAATCGTTGCACTGCCCGGCGTCGAGTACGCGCGGGATGCCGTTGATATCGCCGAGATCGAGCTTGTTGTATTTGTACTTGGCGCACCCGGCGGTGAGGATCACCGTGTCCTTGGGCAGGGCCTTGGCGAATTCTGTATAATACTGGCGGGACTTCATGCGCCCGTCGCACCCGGCCATGACCACGAACTTTTTGATCGCGCCGGACTTCACTGCTTCGATCACCTTGTCGGCCAGAGCCAGCACCTGATCGTGGGCGAAACCGATGGTCAGATTGCCGTCTTCCAGAGCCGTGGGTGCGGGGCAGCCCTGCGCCTGTTTGATAATGGCGGAGAAATCCTTGTGGCCCTTTTCGTCCGCTTCAATATGCGGGCAGCCAGGCCAGCCGGTCGCGCCCGTGGTGTACAGGCGCCCCTTGTAGCTCTCGCGCGGCGGGATAACGCAGTTGGTGGTCATGAGGATGGGGCCGTTGAAGGCCTCGAATTCTTCATTCTGCTTCCACCACGCGTTGCCGTAGTTGCCCTTGAGGTGCGGGTATTTCTTGAAAGCGGGGTAGGCATGGGCGGGCAGCATTTCAGAGTGGGTGTACACGTCCACCCCGCTGTTTTTGGTCTGCTCCAGCAGCATTTCCAGGTCGCGCAGGTCATGCCCGGAAATGAGGATGCCGGGGCGATCTCCTGCGCCGAGGAATACATTGCTGATTTGCGGTTTGCCGAAGCACGAGGTATTGGACTTGTCCAGCAGGGCCATGGCTTCCACGCCCATTTTGCCCGTTTCCAGGGTCAGAGCGATCAGCGCATCGGCGCCAAGGCCGCCCAGCGGGCCATCAGGCAGGGTTGAAGCCAGAGCGCGGGGCAGGAATTCTTCAAGTTTTTCAGAGAAGCCGCCCAGCACGGCGGCGTGATGCGCGTAGGCGGACAGGCCTTTCAGACCATAGGTCACAAGTTCGCGCAGACTGCGGATATCTTCGTTTTCTGTGGACAGAACGCCTACGGAAGCGGCTTGTTCCAACATGGCCTCGACGCTGGGGTTATTGCAGTCCTCGCTCCAGCGGGAAGCAGCGGGCAGACTGGCCTGGGGCAGAGGCATGCCTTCCCGTGTGCGCAGGGTCAGACGAATGCGCTCCGCAATGGCGTGTTCGTCAAAGTTGGCGTTGGTGATCGTGGTGAAAAGATTGGTGATCAGCAGTTCAAAAATCTCTCTGTCTACCGCCTTTCCTTCAGTGCGAAGGGCAGCAGCGTGTGCGCCGACTCCTTTGCTCAACCAGATGAGCATATCCTGAAGAGCCGCGATCCGGGGTTCTTTACCGCACACGCCACGACGGGTGCAGCCCTTGCCGCCTGCGGTTTCCTGACACTGGAAGCAGAACATGTTTTCCATGATACTCTCCTTTGCTATTTCAGTTTGATCCTTTATCTTTTCCAGGAAAAATGCGAGGGGGGACGTAATCTGGAAAGTACATTATACTGCTTCCTGTTAGAGTGCCGTTGTTTTTGCAACGAAAACGAAAAAATTTTCAGACGCAAGGTGAGCAAGAGCATGGAGGGTATATGCGGACATTTCCTGTCAATCCGTTATTTCAAGGGATAGAACCTTCCTCTCTTCCTTCTCTGCTGAGTTGTCTGGGCGCAAAAAAAGAACAGTATGAAAAAAACGATATTGTTTTCGCTTCGGGGGGAGCGGTTCCTGAGCTGGGATTGGTGCTTTGCGGCGCGGTGAGGATGGAACGGCTTGATTTTTGGGGCAGGCGCTCCATTCTCGGCAGAGCCGAGGCGGGAGAAACGTTTGGGGAGAGTTTTTCCCTCGGTCTGCCGGGAGAACATGGGCCTGCTCCGATCAGCGTGGTGGCGGCGCAGGATTGCGAAATCCTGCTGCTTAATTACAACAAGGTCATGACCAGTTGCACGTCGGCCTGTTCCTTTCATACGCGGCTGATCCGCAATGTCTTATCTCTGCTGGCGAGGAAGAACATGGGGCTGCTGGCCAAGATTGATCTGCTGACCCGCCCAAGCACACGGGAGAAGCTGTTGACCTACCTGTCCGGCATGGCGGAAAGAAAAACATTGCAGCCGGACAGGAAAGGTGGAAACGTGACCATTGAGATTCCTTTTAATCGGGAAGAACTGGCCGATTATCTGGGCGTGGATCGTAGCGCTCTCTCTCGTGAGTTGGGAAAACTGCGCGACGAGGGGCTGCTCCGTTTTGAGCGCAACCGCTTTGAACTGTTGAAAGGAGCGATGAAGGCGTTATGAATTGCATTCCAATGCTGCCGCCCGGCGCGCCGCTGTGGTTTCCTCCGGTGGAACTGGCTTCGGAGGACGGCGTGGTGGCGGCCGGAGGTGATTTGTCCCCGGAGCGGCTGGTGTTGGCATACACTTCGGGGCTTTTTCCCTGGTATGATAAAGATTCCCCGATACTGTGGTGGTCGCCGGACCCGCGCTGCGTGTTGTTCCCGCACGAGGTGCATATCCCGCGCCGTCTGGCGCGGGATATGCGGCGGGGGAGGTTCCGTTTTACCTTTGACGCAGCGTTCGAGCGGGTGATTGAGAGTTGCGCGTCTGCCCCGCGTCCGGGGCAGAGGGGAACATGGCTGATTCCTGAAATGATTGCCGCATATAAGCGTTTGCATGCCCTTGGGCTGGCGCGGTCAGTGGAAGCGTGGGAACACGTGCAGGCGGAGGGGGAAGGAGAGGGCCGGGAGATACTGGCCGGAGGATTGTACGGAGTGCTTCTGGGGCGGGTGTTTTTTGGGGAGTCGATGTTTTACGCACGGCCGGACGGGTCAAAGGCGGCAGTGGCGGCGTTGGTGGCGGCGTGCCGGGAGCTGGGGGTGGGGATGATCGACTGTCAGCAGACCACGGCGCATATGGTAAGATTTGGCGCAAGGGAAATCCCCCGCCCGGAATTTATACGCCGGGTCAGGGAACTGGTCGGCTGACAGTCGGGCACAGGAAGTGCGGCACGCGAGGCTGCTGAAAAAGCCCTTGAGGGGGCTTCTCGCCCCCTCAAACTCCCCTCGGCAGGGCGTAGTACGCCCTGCACCCCCAATTATTACACTGTGTTATAATTATGGGGGTCCGGGGGAGATTATCTCCCCCGGCGGGGGGCGGGGCGGAGCCCCGGTTTATCAACACTCTGGCGCGTGCCGCACAGGAAGTGCGGCCGAGCGTCATGGAGAGGCTGGCGGGAGGAGCATCACCCTGACGGCCCCTCCACGGGCAAGTTTCATTCCCCAACCCGGCGGCACCACTTTTCAAGCACCTGCCGCAAATGCTCCGGTTCAAAAGGTTTGCCGATATGTTCGTTCATTCCCGCCTCAAGACAGGCCACACGGTCCGTGTTCATGGCGTTGGCCGTCATCGCGATGATGGGCAGGGACGTAAAGCGCGCATCTTCGCGGATCA
The DNA here is from genome assembly GCA_023450535.1 of Pseudomonadota bacterium. Classification (GTDB taxonomy): domain Bacteria; phylum Desulfobacterota; class Desulfovibrionia; order Desulfovibrionales; family Desulfovibrionaceae; genus Mailhella. The sequence continues at coordinate 4,439 of JAEXGX010000136.1, forward strand.
GGCGTGTGGCCTGATAACCATCCATGACCGGCATCTGGATATCCATGAGCAACAGCTCGTAGGTATTTTTCCGGACTTTTTCCACGGCCTCCATGCCGTTTTCGGCCAGATCCACCTGCAGGCCGAAGCGTCTCAAAATCTCCAGAGCGATCTCCTGGTTGATGGCATTATCTTCCGCCAGAAGGATACGCTTGCCCTCCAACGATACAGGAGAATCGATAATAAGCGGAGCGACCGGCAGGAAGTGGTTCGCAGTGGCCTCCGGAGCCGCGCATTTTTCCAGCGGAAGCCTGAAATGAACGGTGGTCCCTTCCCCTACGCCGCTTGTGGCCCAGATTTCTCCCTGCATGAGTTCTACCAGCATTTTGCAAATGGCCAACCCCAGACCTGTACCTCCATACTTGCGGGTAGTGGACTCGTCGGCCTGGGTGAAAGGAGAGAAAAGCCTGGCAAGCTGAGCCGGGGAGATGCCGATACCTCCATCCTGTACGGAAAAATGCAACACCATACGGTCGGGAAGGTCTTCCTCAATCGACACGGCAATGGTAATGACCCCCTGCCGGGAAAATTTCAGCGCGTTGGCGGCAATATTCAGCAAGACCTGGTTAATACGCAGGGCGTCTCCGACAAGGACAGCGGGGAGGCGCGGATCAAGCTCAATTTCAAAACACAGATTCGCGGCTTCGGCTCTGGCTTCGTTCATGGTGACAATGGCGTCCACAATCTCGCGGACGGAAAAAGCACATTTTTCCATCTCAAGCTTGCCTGCCTCAATCTTGGAAAAGTCCAGAACGTTATTGATGATGGATAAAAGGTTCTTTGCCGAAAGTTCCATCTTTTGCAAATATCCCTGTTCCACCTGGCTTGTGCATTGTTGCCGCAAAAGGTAGTTCATGCCGATTATGGCATTGAGCGGGGTGCGTATTTCATGGCTGATTCTGGCCACGAATTCGCTTTTGGCTCTGCTGGCTTCATGCGCTTTCTGGGTAGCTTCCGCGTGGATTGCCTCTGCTTCCTTGCGTGCCTGGATATTGCGTGAAATGCCCACCATGCCGAAAGGCGTTCCATCTTCCGCATAGTACAGCTTTTTGATGGTTTCCAGAAAAACCTTTTTACCGTCCGGGTAGAAAATCTCTTCTTCCCGGATCAGAATTTCTATTTCCCCGGAGAAAATTTTCCGGTCATCCTCAATGAATTTTTGCGCAACATTGCCTGAAATCTTGAAAAGTTCTATGTCGTTTTTACCGATAATTTCCTGTTCCGGTTTGCCCGCAAACTCGCAGAATGAAGTATTGCACCCTTTATAGATCCCAGTCATATCTTTATAGAAAATCAGATCGGGCACAGTATTTAAAATGGTTTTCAACAGCGCGTTTTCCTTGAGCCGTTGCTCCTGGGAAGCCCGCAACTGGTCTGTACGCTCCACCACAATGCCGCTCAGCTGTTCCTGATCCTGCTCCAGCCTTTTGACCATGGTACGTAAAGAATCCGCCAATTGCCCCAATTCGTCACTGCCCTGAATATCCAGGGTGGCATGGAGTTTTCCTTGGGCAACACGTTTTGCGTAGTCGATGATTTGGTACAATGCGCTTATGATACTGTAAATCATTATCGAGCCGATGAAGAGGCCGACGCTGAGGGTCAGTACCGTCAGCAACAGGCTACGCTTGCTTGAGGTCAACGCGCTTTCGTTTATCTTGTCATTATCCATGGCAACGAGAACATACCAATCCAGATTTTTAATCTGTTTGCAATATCCCGTAAAATTGATCCCTTGTGATGTATACGTTATATATTCCTGATCCGGATTGTGATGAAATTCTTGCTCATGCAGGTATTTTGCATTAAAATATGTGCTTCCATCTTTGTTTTCAATGTTCGTTGATATGATATCATGTGTGTTGTCAAGTAAAAAAACATATACTTGCTCTGTAATAATATCGTGATTGAAGGATAGTTTTCCTATTGTTTCCAGTTGTACTGAAGCGACCAGAACTCCCTTCTCCTGCCCTGCGCTGACGGGAACGGCGATAAAAGCAGTGGGTTTATTGGTAGCCCGCGAAACCAGAGGCCCGACGATTGCAGCTTTGCCCGCCAGGGCCTTTTGGAAATACGATCTGTCCTGGTAATTTTTATTCAGGTCATCCGGGTTTAAGCTGCTGATGACATCCCCATTCGCGCTGAGTAAAAAAATGTCTTTAATTGACGGGACAATATTTTTTATTGTTTCAAAAAAACTTAGAAAATTTGTTCCAGCATGTTTGGAAACGGCATCTTTGACAAATTCAGATTCCGAAGCGACAAATATACTATTCTTTATATCAGATACAGTAAGATTGACATTTTCAGCAATAAAATACGCAGTCGTTTTTATATCATTCTTGACAACAGATCGCATTGCCTCTGAATTTGACAAATAGGTTACATAAATAGAAATAAATACAGTACATACTAT
>JAEXGX010000174.1 GCA_023450535.1 Pseudomonadota bacterium
AAATCATTGGCTACCTGTTCTGCCTGCGGGTGCGGATTCTGTTCCTGGCTCATGTCTACTTCTCCGAAGTTTTGGCATTCAGTATATCTGCCTGCACAGCGTCGGCCACGATTGCAGGATTTTCCGATCTGGTAATGGGGCGGCCCACTACCAAGAAATCAGAGCCATTACATACTGCCTGCGCGGGCGTCATCACCCGGCGTTGATCATCTTCTTCGGATCCGGCGAGGCGGATGCCGGGAGTCAGACACAGCAAAGCGGGATGGGCCTTTTTGATCGCTGCCACTTCATAACCGGAACAAACCACGCCATTCATCCCCCAGGCCGCTGCTCCCGAAGCAAGTATTTTGGCGAGGCCACCCAATGGCATGGAGCAACCGGGCAATTCTCCTTCGGCAAAACTGGTCAACACGGTCACCCCCATGAGCAGAGGCGCGTGCTCCCGCCCGGTCATGGCCTCCACTGCAGCTCGACACATACGCTCGCCGCCGCCAAGATGCAGGGTTATCATATCCGCACCGCTCGCAGCGGCGGCCAATGCCGCGCCGCGCACTGTGTTCGGAATGTCATACAATTTCAAATCCAGAAAAACTTTAAAGCCCAATCCCTTGAGGGAATGGAGTACACGCGGCCCTTCACTGATAAAAAGTTCAAGTCCTACTTTAACCCAAGAAACATGGCCACGCAACGCGCCCGCCATATTCAGAGCATCAAGGGCATCATCAAAATCAAGAGCGACAACCAGTTCCGCCATATCAGGCTCCAGTCAGGATGGTGTGTATGACGCCGGGCCGAAGCGCCGGGCCAAGCGTCGAAGAAAGGTAAAAGGCGCGCAGTTCGTCATATGCTTTGTCCAAATCATCATTGATGATCCAAGCGTTGAACCAATGGCTTTGCCGGATTTCATTTCGCGCATTGGCCAGGCGCAGAAGGATGGAGTCTTCCGTATCAGCGCCGCGCTTGCGTAATCTGGCTTCCAACTCTGCAAGCGAAGGGGGAAAAATAAAGACAAAGCGGGCTTCTGGAAGAGTAAGTGCCAATTGCGCCGCTCCCTGCACATCGATATCAAACAGCATATCTTCCCCCTGTGCCAAGCGTTCGCGCAGAGGTTGCAAGGGTGTGCCGTAAAAATTGCCGTGTACCTCTGCCCATTCGGCGAACAAGCCCCGGCTCCGTCGGGCGATAAAATTTTCCCGATCTAAAAAATAGTAGTCCTGTCCGTCAACTTCGCCAGGACGAGGGGTACGCGTCGTACACGAAACAGAAAAATGCAAGGAAAATTCCTGCCGCAAACGGTTGGTCAACGTTGTCTTGCCCGCCCCGGAGGGTGCACAGATGATCAGCGGCAACCCGGAACGGGTTGGTTGTGGAGATTTTTTCATTGCACATTCATCTTTCATTATTCCGTTCCTTCCCGGGCTTCTTCCTGTAATTGCGTTACACGTTGCCCCAAAGTGTCTGCTGAAATGGCGGACAGGATCACATGGTTGGAGTCCGTCACCAAGATAGCGCGTGTTTTACGCCCCTGTGAAGCATCTACCAGCCTGCCCTCATTTTTCGCATCCTCCCTCAAACGTCGCATGGGAGAAGAAGAGGGATTGACAATGGCAACAACGCGGGATGCCAATACAAAATTTCCAAAACCGATATTAAGCAGGTATTGGCCGGGCATAATTACTCCAAATTTTGTACCTGCTCACGACACTTTTCCAGTTCATTCTTGAAATCGACCACCAAACGCGACACGCTGACATCCTGGATCTTGTTGCCGCAGGTGTTGATTTCCCGAAAACATTCCTGCAACGTAAAGTCCAGCTTTCTTCCCGCGTCTGTCCCGATCTGGAGCAATTCGGTCAGACGTTCCAAGTGGGCATACAGGCGGGTAAGTTCCTCACTGACGTCGAGTTTATCCGCCATGATGACCATTTCCTGTAAAAAACGGCCCTCATCCAGCTCTGTGCCAAGAGCGGCCAGAGCTTCTCCCAATCTTTCCCGCACCTGTGTAAAGCGTTCTTCCTTGATGGCTGGAGCGCGCGCTTCTATCCGGTCCAACCACTCTCTCATGAGCGCGAGACGAGACTCGATATCCCGGGCCAGAGCAACTGCTTCGTCACACCGGGCACGTTTCCAGTCATCAAGAGCTTCGAGCAGGCCCAATTCCAGAAGCGCGGCCATATCTTCATCATTCTGATCAGCTTCTCCCTGCCAGAGTTGAGGCAGAGAAAACAGAGCCATATAATCAGGGCAGAAAACATCCCCCCGCGCTCTGGCAAACGCCTCCAGTTCTGTCAGCATGGCTGAAGCGGAAATAGCATCGAAACGCACTCCGGAGAGCGTTCCTGATTTCGGCAAAACCAGCAAGCTGATATCCACTCTCCCCCGTTGAGCCCCGGTACGTACGATTTTTTCAAACCTGGCTTCAAAAGCACGCGTGCAAGACGGAAGCTTCCACTTCAAATCAAGAAAACGGCCGTTGACGCTACGAATCTCCCATTGTTGAACAAAAAGCGGTTCGTCCCTCCGGGAACGGCCATAGCCTGTCATACTACAAAGCGCCATATTTTTGCCTTTTCTTCAGATAAATTCTTAAGGAAAACCGTTTATCACAGAAAAATAAAACCGTATAGAAACAATTTTAGACAAAATATTTCCTTGGTGGAAAATACGTTAACTCTCACTCAGTGACAAGTTCAACAAGAATTTTCCCTTCCCCGTACCCCACCGGACGGGCTGCCAGCAATTCATGTCCCGAAGGCAGAGGGGATGCTGCGGTCAGTTCACAAGAGGCATAGCAGTCGTTCAAACCGTGGACGCCGCCGCCTCCGTCAAAAGCAATCAACATGACGGAACGTTTGGCCTGACGGCTTAAAAATGCCTCCTGCTTGAAACGGATAACCTCGCGCACTCGTGCAGCGTGTTCCTGGCGCAACGTCTTGGGCAATTGCTCCGGCATGGAAGCGGCTTTTGTACCGGGCCGGATGGAATAGGGAAATACATGCGCATATGTAAACGGCAAACGTTCCACCATATGAAGGGTTTCACGCGTTTCTTCCTCGCTTTCTCCGGGAAAGCCCATCAAAATGTCTGCTCCCAGTCCGAATTCCGGCCAGAATCCGCGTACCTGTGCGATCGCCTCTTCCACCTGTTCAAGAGCATAGTGTTCCCGCCCCATGCGCGCAAGCACGGCGGGACTGCCGCTCTGCAAGGAAAGATGAAGATGCGGGCACAACATCCGGCAGGCCGCCAGTGTCTCTACTCCTTCAGCATTCAACTGCGCCGGCTCCAGAGAACTGAGACGCAGCCGCGCCTGCCCAGCCCACTTGGAGCTGAGCGAGGAATCAAGCAGGCGCAACAGCCCCCAGAAATTCATACCTTCCGCGTGATATTGGCGTAAATTAACGCCCGAGATCATGAGCTCCCGATACCCGGCCCGTAGCAATCTTCCGGCTTCATCCACCACAGCGCCGGGATTCCGGCTGCATGAAGGGCCACGAGTGAAAGGCACAATGCAATACGTACAGCGGTGGGAACAACCATCCTGCACTTTGAGCACCGGCCGGGCACGGCGAAAAGATTCAATACTGAAAGGCGGATATTCCCGATGTCCGGTATACTTTTCCGCCGCCAGAATCAGAGGGTCCACCCGTTCCAGGAGATCATACGGATCTGTTTCCAACAATTGCGCCCGGCTCGTTTGGGGGGCCAGTGCCACTATCGAGGGAAGGTCAAAATCCTTTGGTGCCGCAGAGGCCGCACACCCCGTCACTACCAGTCGCGCCCGGGGTGCGATGCGGGCAAGCTTGCGCGCCATCTGGCGGGCGTCACTCACGGCTTCGGCTGTAACCGCGCAGGTTGCCAGCAAAACAAGATCGGCATCTTCAGGAGCGTCACATTCGATGCCTCCCGCAGCCAGCCATTTTTCGCGCTGAGCCTGGCTTTCATATTGGTTTACCTTACAGCCGAAGGTCAGCACATGAAAAGAAAACATGATTATTCCTTATTATTCTGCGGGGGAAAAATCATCTTCCGGATCGAACGGCACATCCTCAAAGCTCTGGCCTTCGATAAAGGAAAAACTTTCACCTGCCGTAGCGGGCAACATATCTTCGCGCATGGGTCTTTCATCTCCGGCAAGGCGGTGCGCCAGCCATGTATAGCGGTGACGTATTTTATTATTGCGCACGGCGATGGAAAGAGCTTTTCGATCCCCGACCAGCACTACCAGCTTGCGGCCGCGCGTTACCGCCGTGTAAACAAGATTGCGTTGAAGCAGCACAAAATGCTGCATCAACAGAGGAATGACGACGACCGGATATTCGCCTCCCTGCGACTTGTGAATGGAAATGGCATACGCGGGGACAAGTTCGTCGAGTTCTTCCCAGACGTAGGGAACATTGCGCTCGTCATAGCGAACGGACAATTCCCTTGCCTCTTTGTCCACAGCGATAATCGTTCCCATATCACCGTTAAAAACGTCCTTGTCGTAATTGTTACGAATCTGCATAACCTTGTCGCCGAAGCGATACTGCCTTTCGCCGCGCAACAGAAAAAGCTCCTGTGGATTGACAGCATCCTGCAATAATTTGTTCAGATTGTTCACCCCGACCGCCCCCTTGAGCATGGGCGACAGTACCTGAATGTCTTCGGAGCGGAAGTGAAAGCGTTCGGGGATACGGCGGGTCACAAGGTCGACAATCAAAGCCGCTGCTACATCCGGGTCTTCCTGGCGGAAAAAGTAAAAGTCCGTCTTCTGATTGCTTCCCTGACGCAGGGTAGGCATCTCTCCCTTGTTGATCTGATGGGCGTTGCAGATGATGTCGCTCTCCGCCGCCTGCCTGAAGACCTCGAAAAGTTCCACCACAGGAACCACGCCAGAGGCGATTACGTCACGCAGCACGTTGCCCGGCCCCACAGAAGGCAGCTGGTTCACGTCCCCCACCAGCAGCAACGTCGCGCCGAGCGGTGCAGCCTTGATCAGGTGATACATGAGCATGGTGTCCATCATGGACACTTCGTCCACCACCAACAGGCCGCAGGCCAGAGGGTTATTCTCGTTGCGGGCAAACCCGTCTTCTTTTGGGCTGTATTCCAACAGACGATGAATGGTTTTTGCCTCGCGGCCGCTGGTTTCCGACATGCGTTTTGCTGCTCGTCCCGTGGGAGCTGCCAGCAATATCTTGGCCCGCTCATCGGCAAACACCTGAATGATGGCGTTGAGAATGGTCGTCTTTCCGGTGCCCGGCCCACCGGTCAAAACCATGACCTTGGCCTGGGTGGCGGCGTGAACAGCTTCACGCTGCTCCGGGGCGAGTTCGATGGGCAGGCGTGACAGAACTTCCCGCACGCTTTTCTTCGCGTCGAGAAAACGGACGGACTTCGGCGATCCCAGCAATCTTTTCAGATAAAAGGCGATTTTTGACTCATAAATATGATTGCGGATCAAATAGACGCCTTCATGATCGCCAAGATTTTCAATGACAATACGTTCGTCGAGTTGCAGCTTGTCAAGTGCCTCATCCACGAGCCCCATGGAAATATCCAGTTTTTCTCCCGTCAATTCCACAAGCTTCTGACGCGGATAATAGATATGCCCCTCGTCGGTCAGTGTGAGCAGCATATACAAGGCTCCAGCCTCCGCGCGCAGAGGGCTGTCGGAAGAAAAGCCGAGCTTCTGTGCCAGCGCGTCGGCTGTGGCAAAGCCGATACCGTGGATATCCATGGCCAGCCGATAAGGATTCTCCTGAACGATATCCAGTGCCTGCTGCCCGTAAAAACGGTAAATGCGCACGGCATGGGCAGGTCCAATGCCGTGTGGCTGCAAGAAAATCATGAGTTCGCGCACGCCCTGGTGCTCCGCCCAGGAACTTTTGACCGCTTCCAGACGTTTTTTACCGAAACGCGGAATTTCCAGCAAGCGATCAGGATCTTCATCAAGGACTCGCAGGGTTTCCGTGCCAAAACGGTTGACAATGCGTTCCGCCCAGCGTTCTCCTACGCCCTTGATGCAGCCGGACGCCAAGAACAGACGAATACCTTCGGTGGTAGCGGGCCGCCGTTCTTCCCATTCCGTCATCTGAAGTTGCCGTCCGAATTTCGGGTGGCTGATCCAGCGTCCCTTGACACTCAGGTTCGCTCCGGGCTGTGGCGATGCCATAGCCCCGACCACAGTGCAGGCATCATCCTTTCCCTCGATTTTCAGGCGGAATACAATGTAGCCGTTTTCGGGATTATGAAAGACAATACGTTCCAGCGTGCCTTCCAGTTCATGACTTTGGGCGGGATCAGGCTTTTCCGTCCGGGCGGCATGCAAAAGCGATTCCTGTCTCATGCCGTGCCCTCCGGCACGGCATGCATGCGGCATTGACGCAACAGCATGTCTGCGAGCGTCAGCGCAGTCATGGCCTTGAGCACGGGAACGATGCGAGGAATGGCGCAAATATCATGCCGCCCCCCTATGCGCAACTCCACAGCTTCACCCTGGCGGTTGACGCTGGTCTGGGGCATGGCAATGGAAGGAATAGGTTTGACGGCACAATGCGCAATTATCGGTGCGCCTGTGGAAATACCGCCAAGAATACCACCGGCGTAGTTACTCGCCATATGAGGAGGCTGGGGCGGCGGCCCGCTCTTCTCCGGCGGCAAAAAAGGATCATTATGCTCGCTGCCGCGCATACGCGCCGCTTCGCGCCCGCTGCCGACCTCCACAGCCTTGACCGCGCCCACACTCATCAACGCATGAGCAAGAACGGCGTCAAGCTTGTCAAATACCGGTTCTCCAAGCCCGGCGGGTACTCCATGCGCTTCCACGCGCACTACGCCGCCCAGGGTGTCTCCGGTGGAGCGCGCCGCTGCCGCCAGCTTTTCCCACACGGGAATCACCCCTTCACAAAGCGCAGTATACGGTCGATCCGCCGCTCCGAACGGATCTGGGACGCCATATTCCGAGGCCGGAATCCCCCCGCTTTCCGGCGGGCG
>JAEXGX010000186.1 GCA_023450535.1 Pseudomonadota bacterium
GTATCGGCAAATGCGGTAAACAGAAGAATTTTCCTGTTTTCCGGATTAATGGGATGGGAGATTTTTTCCATGACGACATGTTTTAAATGGCGCAGCTTGGCGTCATCGTCCGGGGAAACTTTGCGCATCGACTCAAGCAGCGCGTCAAGTACGGCCAGATCAGCGGCCAGATCCCGCCGGAAGGACAGCAAGTCCATGTCTTCAAGACGGATTTTCACCTTTTTACCGATTTCCGCGCTATCAAAAGGAATATCCTCTTCCTCCAGATCCGACAGATTTTTTGCAACAATGGAACTTTCTGAACCTGTTTTGAACGCTGTTACCGCCTCCAGCATGTCCGTACACGTTTTGTGCAGATTTCCGACCGTCAGCCGGAAGGCTTCCACCGAACTTTCAAGCCGCTTGAGCAGGTTGGTGGTCATGAGGGCTTGCAGACTGCGCTCCCGATCCGCTTGCCGCAGGATGCTCTTTCCCTCGATTCTGGTGTCGTACATGTCCGTATATTTTTGCAGACGGCTTGACAGAATATAGCTGAGCGGGGCGTACACCGCCAATTTCAGCCGGGAAAGCCGGTTGAAAATATCGTTAAAGTCCGGAACATCCGTCCGTTGCGTCAAGGGGCAGCGGAAGGAAAGCGGCTTGTTCCGTTCCGGAAAGCGCCCGATATCCCGTGTGTCGTAAAACGTCTGAATATGCTTGCGGGAGCGGGCAATGGTGACACTGTCCAGAAGCTCAAAGAAATCAAAGTCGAGCGCGTCGAGAATGGCCTTTGAGGTTCGTTCTTCCGAAGGCAGTCTGGACCAGGTGTTGAACGCCGTTTGGGCGCGGCGGAAAATTTCCTCCACACTGCGGGTTCCGCGCAGTTTTTTGCCGAGATTGTCCGACTCCCCCTCATACGCCAGCGCAAGCTGGTTGCGGAGGTCGGTGAAGCGGTTATTGACCGGAGTGGCGGAAAGCATCAGGACTTTGGTTTTCACGCCTTCCCGGATCACCTTGTTCATCAGCTTTTGATACCGTGTCTCCCGCTCTCTGAACATGTCGTTATTGCGGAAGTTATGCGACTCGTCGATGACCACAAGGTCGTAGTTTCCCCAGTTCACGCGGTTCAACGGCGTACCGAAGGATATGCCCGAAGTGCGGGAGAGATCCGTATGACACAGAACGTCATAGCTGAAGCGGTCTTTCGCAAAAATATTCGTCTTGACGTTCCGGTTATAGTCCAGCCAGTTTTCCGCCAGTTTCTTGGGGCAGAGCACCAGCACAGACTTGTTGCGCAATTCGTAGTATTTGATGACGGCAAGCGCCGTAAACGTTTTGCCCAGCCCCACACTGTCGGCCAGGATACAGCCGTTGTAGGTTTCCAGCTTGTTGATAATGCCTACGGCGGCGTCACGCTGATAGTTGAACAGCTTTTTCCAGACGAGCGTATCCTGATAACCCGTGCGGTCATTGGGGAGCACGTCCTCGTCGATATCTTCGAGAAATTCCCTGAACAGATGATACAGGATCAGAAAATAGATGCGCTCCGGCGAATTTTCCGCGTACACGGAAGCGATATGATCGCAGACCCTCTCCGTAACATCCTGCAACTGCTCTTCATCATTCCAGATCCGATCAAAAAGCCGGATGTATCTGGACGTAAAGGGAGCTTCTTCAAGGCAGTTGATCATCCGGAAAACGGCGTTGTCTTTCTGATACCCCAGTTCAACGGCGGTAAAACCCTGAATGCCGCAATACACTGTCTCCTTGTCGGCAGAGCGGACACAGGCGAACTGCTGCATGGGGGCGTTTTTTTTGTTGGAACGAAAGGTCGCCTTCCGGCGCAGCCATTCCGCGCATTCCCGGGCAACGGCGCGTTGGGTCAGCTTGTTTCGGAGCTGAATTTCAAACTCGGTGCCATACAGGCTGCATTCCCGGCTCTGCCGGGGGATGAAGAATTCCCGGCGCTCCTTTTTCAGCCTGCCTGCGGCCTCTTCCGGAACAAAGGTTGGTTCGGTAAAGATGAATTCAAAGGATTCGACGCGGTTGAGTTCGGCCCGCAGCGCTTCATAGGCGTAGAGGGAAAAACAGGACGCGGCAATCTTGAGCCTGGATCTCTTGCCAAGAGCGGATTTCAGGTCATCGCCAAACAATATGTTGATGTTGTCGATGATTTTCATACGTTACCCATTCTCCAGCAAATCGTGCTTGAGGCACCAGAGCAGCGCGAAGGAAAGAGCTTCCGCGGCCGGGAGCGGCAGTGTGGTATCCCCGCGTTCCTCGCGCATGCGGGCGAACAATTCGTTCATGCCGATCGGATGCCGCGCGAGGGTGAGCAGTTTGCGCAGGCTCACGCCGCGTATGCACTGTTCCACGCCGAGCCAGACCGTCATTTCTTCCTTGCCCGAACGCAGACGTTCGCCCCGCGCGGAAGTCCGCACCCGGAACGTGTCCTCTGAGGCATTGGGCGAATCATTGGACGATCCCTTTGACACCTTGCCCGGAGCTTCGGGCGGAATAGCGTGAGAACTATCGGGCAGAAGCTCTGACGCATATCCGGCAAAGGCGCGCCCCATGTCGAAAAATAACGGATGCCGAGCGCAGCGCGCGCCCCGCTCTTCCTCCGGGCTTAATATCCCGTTCAAATCTTCCCACAGTTCCAGCCACTGCCGCACCACCTCGCGCCAGGTGTAACGCGCCAGCACCCGCGCGCGCCCGGCAAGCCCCAAGCCCCTGCGGCGTTCCGGATCGCGCGCCAGCATACGCAAAGCTTCGGCCAGCGCGGGCACGTCAAGAACCGTACGCTGGCCCCGCAACATCTGGTGTTGGATATCGCCAAGCGCATGCGCCACACTATCCAGCCAGGGCGTATGCACCGAGGCCAGCGTGGGCACCAGAACGCCCGTCACCCCTTCTTCCACCAAATCGCGGTAGCCGTCCCAGTCCGAAGCCACTACGGGCAGTCCGGCTGCTCCGGCTTCGATAAGCGTCAGGCCGAATGTTTCCTGAATATTATCCACAGGCGAAATGAAGATATCCGCCGCAGCGAACAGATCGCGCTTGTCCTCCGGGCCGGGGTTCAGCTCAAAGCGCACATCGACGCCCAGGCCTTTGGCCATATCCCGGATAAAGTCGACATATTGGTCGCCTTCCCGTATGCTCCCTGCAACTACCAGATGTATGGCAAGCTCCGGATCGATATCCTTCACGCGCCGCAACGCGGGCAATACAGGTTCCACATCCATCTTGTCGCCCAGTGCGATGCGGCCGAACAGCAACAGCATGACCTCCTCCGGTTCAAGCCCGCGTCTGGCCCGCGCTTCCCGGCGCAGCGCATCGTCGGGCCGGGGAAGATCCTCCGGCTTCACTCCCAGGGGAATGATGCGGATATCCGGCCCCCAGTCCGGCGAAAGACGGTAATTTTCCCGCAGTTGCCGGAAATATTCGCGCATCAGATCCGCCGAAGCGCGGGACGTGGCCGCAATGACGTCGCCGCGCGTGGCTCCCGGCCAGAGGTGACGCAAAAAAGGCATGGAGTATTCAAGATAGTCAAGGGTATGATTCAGGCTGGTCACCGGAAAAAGGCGCGGGGCGACGCGGTTGCGCAGAGCGCACAGGGCAACCTGTTCCGTGACCGGGTCGGAAAAATGCATGCAGTAGAACGGCGTTTCCCGCACCTCGCCCAGCAAGTTCTGGCGGCTGCCTGCGATGACCGCGCCGCGCCGTATCGCGGCAAGGCCGGAACGCTTTTCCGCCTGCGCGGCGAAATCCCTGGCGTTTACCGGGTAAAAACGGTAGGCGTCGAAAGGGTCCTGCCGCAGCAGCTCTTCCATGAAGCCCTCGTTGGCCACTTTGCGCCCGTAAACAGGCCCGCCCTCAAAAAAAGGATGCAGGGTTCCGAAAATTCTTTCCGCCATGCGCAACTCTCCCCCGATGTCAGACTGTGTTTTCCACGAATACGGCCCTTGCGGCGTATTGCGAAAAACATGCAGGACAGTATGCCGGGAAATCCCGCGCGACACAACGGCATGGGCGGGACTTCGCGCCCTTTGTCATCATTCTCAGAGTGTTGAAAAACCGGGGCGC
>JAEXGX010000225.1 GCA_023450535.1 Pseudomonadota bacterium
GCTCTGGAGAGCACTGTACTTGACGCCCGCTTTGCCCAAAATATCATAGGCACGTCTCTCCAGTACATTGGCTTCCTGTTGGCGCGCCATCAGGCGCTCAAGCAAGAGACTCAAATCCTCGCAATCGCTGATGGCCGTCTTCAGACTGCTCTTGTTGGATTTGCTGTTTTCCATGGCCCTCTCGAAGAAGGTTTTCGCTTCTTCAATATTCTTCTGGGCGATATCGGCATAGCTCTGTTCATTAGTCGAGGTATAGACCGTACACGCTACCTGTGCCTGGAGCAGTGTTGCCCGCGCATTGTCGATCAGCGCCGCTTCAGCCGAATAGACGCTCATGGTGCTCGTCAACGACAGGCTCACATAGCCCAGAACCCCGGTCAGCGCTAACACAACACCAAATCCCGACAAAATTTTTGTGCGCAGTTTCATGCTTCCCTCTAAAATTATCAAGTTCTGACGAACCACAGTAGCCAGGCCAGTCTCACCTCATACTAATATGACGAAAATAAAAAAAATATTTCCCACAGGCACAATATTTCTTTTTTTACGAAATATCAGAGCCTTCTAAACGTTTACCTGTCAAAGTTCAACAATTAAATTATAAAAATAGTAATATTACTAAAATAGTAATATTACTAAAGAGATAGCGTAAAATCTGCGGCCCGGAACATGGGGTCCCGACTATATATAACTTTAATGTTAAGCTGCTCTGGAAGCTGTTCACACTGTTTCAGATAGCTCCAGAATATTGGGAGAGAATCATTCCCCCCGACGGGGCACGGCAGAACTCCGAAACCTCAAACGTTTTCAGTCTGGTGTTAACAGGCCCCGGTTTTCTTGTGGCAGACGCACGCCGAGAATATTCGGCAGGATAGGCCCTCCCAGCAAAAAATTCGCCGGGTGTCTCCCAATCCGATATATTTTTTCCGTGGGAGTCCATAGCCCCAGCACTGCCTGTGCGCCCCCTTCCACATACATGGCCCGCGTCAGGTTCAAACCGCTTTCTTCACGAAGAACACGGACAAACTCATACACACTGACCGGCGTTTCGTAATGCAGGAAGAATATCTCGCCTTTTGCGTTCATACCGACCGCCGCAATAGAGTGCCGAGGGCCGTTCTCCGGCCAGCGTTGCACACCTTCCGGCCCGATCAACCGAAAATTCTGTACTGCAAATTCATACTGGGGGAGCAGAACCTTCCAGTCGTCCACATCTTTGTCCAGCAAAGCAGCCTCGGGCAGACTGGGTTGACGCGGTGATGCAACGAAAAAACTGCCGTATTTTTCCGCGATGCGTCCGTTATTTACTTTATCCCCGCTCCGCATATAGGCCGTGCTGGTCAAGCCGTCCGGCAGATACATGCCTGCATTGATCACTGCGCTAAGGCGGTACTCCCTGGCCCATTGCTCCGGCGTACGGGGAAGCCCTCCGTCAAGGGCCGCACTGCACAACACTATCTCGCATCGCTGGGGATCCATCCGCAATGCGACGAATTCCACTTTCCCCTCATTCTGTCTGGTGTATTCGCGTACAAATATTCCTGAAGCAAGCTCGCGCCAATCCCCCCCCCTCAACGGAGTTTCCGTCCTGGGGAGAACCATTTCATCGGTCGGCATGTTTTCCGAATCAAAGGCCAATCCCCATATCGGGCACAAGATGACATACGCCGTCAGCACCAATACAAAAAATATTCTACACAGGCTTTGCCCGAAAAAAAATGCAAGGAACAACGTTTTCATGCGCATGCTCAATTCCGGCAACCAGAACAAAGTTTCTTGATATAAATCTCACGGACGGGCTGTTAATTACGTCGGCAACCTCAAAAATCATAAGCACATGGTTCATCTCTGATGTTGCCATCCATAAACAGCAAAGACGTGGCACGGCTGCTGCGCCCTCAGTTGGATGAAGTCTCCCTTGAAGGAAGATTTCCCTTGACCGCAAAATAACTTTGGGAAAAATCCCACAGCGTTGCGGCTGATTTTCGTGCCTTTCCACCAGCGCCCCCACGTAACGCGGGTTTTGTCATACACTCATGGAGAAAACCTTTCCTCATGCTGGAGCCAGCTATTTGCCATATCTATTGCTTTAGAAAGAGTTAAGGAAAATTGCAAGTGCCATGCAGGCAATATCATCCTCACAACACAAGCTTCAGAAATTCGGCTGGTTCAGATGGAAGAAAAAGAGCGCACGTTGACATATCAGCTTATATTGATATAGTGAAACAAAATCGTCGCATAACGCTTCTGTCGTACGCGGGCAAGGCCGCGCGTGTTGTCGCCCCATAGGCAATAACCTGAAGACCAATCCAACGCACAAGGAATTTCAGATGAAAATCCTCGATCTCATCCGCCAGCGTTCCACGCCCTTTTACTCTCTGGAATTTTTCCCCCCAAAGGAACGTGAAGACTGGTCCGCCTTCTTTGAGCAGGCGGCTCGACTCAAGGCCATGAATCCACTTTTTGCGTCTGTAACCTGCGGAGCGGGGGGATCTACGCAGTCAAATAC
Organism: Pseudomonadota bacterium; assembly: GCA_023450535.1. Taxonomy (GTDB): domain Bacteria; phylum Desulfobacterota; class Desulfovibrionia; order Desulfovibrionales; family Desulfovibrionaceae; genus Mailhella. Next base: position 2,510 of record JAEXGX010000225.1, read on the forward strand.
CCTGGAAATTGCCACACGCCTGAAACACGACCATGATGTGGAACCCATGCCTCACCTTACCTGTGTGGGAGCAACCGAAGAGCGCATTGCACAATCCCTTGAACAGTTCCGCAATGCCGGGCTGGACAACCTGCTTGCCCTGCGCGGCGACCGTCCTCGCGACGCCGGGCCGGACTGGCAGCCCGGAACCTTCTCTTGCGCGGAAAATTTGGTCCGCTTCGTACGTAGCCGGGAAGGAGATTTCGGCGTAGGCGTTGCGGGATATCCTGCACCGCATCCCGAATCCAACTCGTTCTATCACGACCGCGAATATCTTCGCCGTAAAATCGAGGCTGGCGCGGATTTCGTCATCACCCAACTTTTTTTCGATACTCGGGAATATTTTGAACTGGTAACACGACTGCGCGGTATGGGCATTGAAGCGCCCGTCATTCCCGGCGTGCTCCCGATTCAGAGCCTGGCCTCCATCCGGCGTACGCTTTCACTCTGCGGTGCGAACATTCCCGGTAAATTTTATCTGGAACTGGAGGAAGCGCACGACAAGGGGGGCACCGAAGCTGTCAAGGAAGCAGGGTTGAAGTTCGCAGTAGCCCAGATTCGGAGGCTCCTTGACGGCGGAGCGCCGGGCATCCACCTCTACACACTGAATCGTTCCGGGCTATGCTTGCGCATAGCGGAGGAAGTGGGAACGCTATAGTGTGTTGACGCAAAACAGAAAAAGCTTGCTTTGAGGGAGAGCGGCCCTGTGCCCGGTCAGGGGGGAGCATTCCCCCCGACCCTCTCAATATACGGGAAACAGGCTGCGCACTAGTGCATTTCAACGCTGGAATGCACTACAGAATCGAGCGAAGCAAGGCTCCGCCGCGACGCCGGAGCAGTCGCAGGTGAATTGCTGTTCCGGAATGAAAGGAGCTTCGTCGCGAAGTCCCGTGCCCGCGCTGTCCTGGCGATTCCATAGAACATTCCAACGTTAAAATGCTCTACCGTACTTCCGCCAGTCTGGCGATAATGGCTTCCGCGCATTCTTCCGGGGTCATATTTTCCACGGCCAGAGAAAAATCCGCATAGCGCCAGAACAGCTTTTCCCTCTCGTGAAACAAGTCCTCCAGAGTTTGCCCCGGCGCGATAGCCAAGCCCCGATCCGGCTTGCGCGCGATGCGCTCCAGGATGACCGGCAACGGCGCATCCAGATGCACGAGTGGGCCCAGAGCGGCAAGATGCCGCATGCCTTCTTCCCGGTACACCACACTTCCGCCGGTGGCCAGCACAGTCCTGTTCAACCTCAGGCTGCGGATAATCCGGCATTCCATATCCAAAAAATCGTCTTTGCTCAGGGCATCCGCAATCCCCTGCAGCACTACACCGTAATGCGCTTCAATAATATGATCCGTATCCGCGCAGGCCCAGTTCAGGCGCTGCGCCAGCGCCTTGCCCACCGTACTTTTTCCCGCTCCGGCCATGCCGATAAGGATCACGTTCGCCCCAGCCGGAAAATGAGGAAGAACGGGATCGGGGCGGCGATCCTGACGAAGCATTTCTGGGGCGTGAGTATCCATAGTTCGATCCGCAATAACGTATGTCCCATGCCAATGGGGGAGAAGCAAAGAAAACTGCCGCGCACCTGAGTTTAACTCTGAAATCATGCACCAGCAGGACGCGATGTTCTGGCCCGCAGGTTTCACGTCTCCGGCGGAACAGCAGCAATTCATTTGTGACTGCTCCGCCAGAGGCTTTACGTGCCTTTACCTTAAGCCGTTGGCGTGGAACACCTTGCAGGTAAAGAAAGCAGAGAGGTGCCTCTGCCTTGCTCGACTCTATGAACAATTTCAAAGTGGAATTGCCCTATTCTGCGCAACGGCCTTATATAATGAAAATAGCACGTGTACGCCCAAATGCAAAGCCCCGAAATCTTCTTCCGATGGGAAGAAGATTTCGGGGCCTGTAAGCCAAAAGCAGGCCGGATATCCGACCTGCCAGCGGACTGGAGAAAACGGTTTTTAGCGCTTGGAGTACTGATACCGGGCGCGGGCAGCGGCCAGACCGTACTTCTTGCGTTCCTTCTTGCGGGCGTCGCGAGTAAGGAAGCCAGCGCGCTTCAGAACGGCGCGCAAAGAGGGATCAGCCTGCAACAGCGCACGGGAAATACCGTGACGCACGGCTTCAGCCTGACCAGTGGTGCCACCGCCACTGACATTGACCTTCACATCAAAACGATCGAGGGTCTTGGTCAGAGCCAGAGGCTGGCGAATGATCATCTGCAGGGTCTTGCGGGGGAAATATTCTTCCATGGGGCGATCGTTCACCACGATCTGGCCCCCACCGGCATACAGACGAGTGCGGGCGGTAGCCGTCTTGCGGCGACCGGTGCCGTAATCAAACGAGGTAGACATGGCTCGCGCTCCTAATTCTGGAAGGTCAGAGGCTTGGGTTCCTGCGCGGCATGGGGATGCTCGGCGCCGGCATAAATTTTCAGTTTCTTCAGCATGGCGCGGCCAAGGCGATTCTTGGGCAGCATGCCGCGAACGGCAAGCCGGAGCACATCTTCGGGCTTCGCGGCCAACTTCTTTTCCAGGGTAGTTTCCTTCAGACCGCCGACCCAGCCGGTGTGGCTGTAGTAAACTTTCTTCTGGAGCTTGTTGCCGGTCACGCGAATCTTTTCGCAGTTGACCACGACGATAAAGTCGCCATTGTCCATATGCGGGGCAAATTCAGGCTTGTGCTTGCCGCGCAGACGATGGGCAATCTGTGAAGCCAGACGACCGAGGATCTGGTCATTGGCGTCCACGACATACCACTGGCGGTCGATGTTTTCCGGCGTGGGGCTGAACGTTTTCATTCTGTATTCTCCTGTCTCGCTCAATAGCAAAGACCGAATGTGTATGCCCTTCACAGAGCAGTGTCAACAAAAAAACACGAAACCAGACTGTCAACGACGGCGTTCACGTCGGAATCCGGCGTGCGCAGACGAAGACCATCTTTTTTAAAGCGTCCCTTTCCGCCCTCCGGCCAACGGGGAAGGCCATTTCCGGGCTTGCGGGGCCGCGTGAATTCGCCTAGTTAACACAAGAACAATTAAAAATCAAGCGAGGCATCATGCAATCTCTGCGAAAAAGCCTGCTGCAATTTGTTTTCTCCGGTTCCAGCATGAGGCGCTGGAACGACAAACTGCGCCCTGTGGAACTGTATGAAGTGGACAAACAGGCGCACAAGATGATCACAGCCTTCCTGCTCTATCAACTTCAATGCCGCAAACTGGGCGAAGAGGAACGGCTGACCCTGGGCAGACAAGTTATTGAAGGCGGCCTGTTTGACTATTTCTACCGTCTGGTCATCACCGATATCAAGCCGCCCATTTTTTACAGAATAAAGGAAAACCAGGAGCAGTACTCTCAGCTTACGGCCTGGGTGCTGGTCGAACTTGAGCCGCGTGTGCGCCCGCTGAGCGAAGAGTTCTGGCAGCGCCTTGTGGACTACCATACCCGCCCGGTGCGCGAAGCAGCGGAACATCCCACCACTGCGGATCGCATTCTGCGCGCCGCACACCTGTACGCCTCAAAATGGGAATTTAACCTTATCCGCCCACTGAACTACTTTGATGAAGAACTGCGGGACATCGACGCGTCCTTCACGGAACAGCTTCAGGCCATGCGCGATCTGGACGGTGTGGGCGAACTTCTCGCGGCCACGGGCAATGCACTGGTGCGCACAGCCAACCTGTGCGGACAACTGCGTTTTCAAATCCGCTGGTCGCAAACACCCCGCATTCCGGAAACTTCGGTGCTCGGACATATGTTCGTAGTCGCGGCCTATGCCTACTTCCTCAGCCTGATGCTCGGAACCTGCGAAGCCCGAAGGCTGAACAATTTCTTTTGCGGCCTGTTCCATGATCTGCCCGAACTGCTGACCCGCGACATCATCACCCCGGTGAAGCGTTCGGTCGAACAGCTCCCGGCCATCATTCACCAATGTGAGGAAGAGGAACTTCAACGACGTGTGCTTGTCCCTCTGGCCGAAGCGGGTTACGAAGATATCCGTGACCGGCTGAGCTACTACCTCGGCGTGGACGTGGGTTCGGAATTTAAAGAAACCATCCGTGACGCGTCGGGCGCAACGCACACCCTTTCGTCTTTTGACGAACTGCACCAGGATTGCAATGCCAACCGCCTTGACCCCAAGGACGGCAAGCTGGTCAAGGTCTGCGATACGCTGGCCGCCTTCATCGAGGCGCACAGCTCCATCTACAACGGAGTTTCCTCGCCGCATCTCTACGAGGCCATGGCGAGAATCCGCTCGGAATACCGCCTGATGACACTTGGTTCTTTTAATGTAGGCACTCTGCTCGCGGATTTTGACTGAGCCAAAACATTTCCCTTTCTCTGAGCACAGAAAAAAGCAGCGCGGCGCTGCTTCCGATTTTCCATCGGAGGCAGCGCCGCGCGTTTTACAGGGATTATGGAGCCTTACTTGCCCATCAGCATGGGCAGAAAGACGTCAAGCAACGGAACCGCACCATAGTTGGGATATTGTGCGATAATCATCGCCCTGGCTTTTTCCGGGCTGCCTGCTTCCTTCACAGCCTTCTCAACAAAGGCATAGTATTCAGCAACGTCAGCAATGAAATCCTGGCTATCGGAAGGAGTGCCGTGCCCGGCCACAATCCAGACATAGCCTTCGTTTTGCAGCTTTTGCAACTGGGCCAGACGAGCAGCAAAGGGAGGCATGGGCACATGTACGCCCACATAACCGAGATGATGCACCATGGCCATTTTTTCAGCGGGCAAAGCAATAATGGTCGCTCCCAAATCCGGCAGAGACGTAAACACATATTCCACTCCGCCGAACGCGTGCTTGCCATCAGCAAGTTGCTCCACCTTGGGGACAGAAGTGTAGGGAATCATCTCCTCACCCATAGAAGCCTTGGCACCTTCCAGCGCCTTCATGCCCTCTTCGCCGTTTATCGATGCGGCGCTCAAGCTGTATATCTTCACGCCGGGGAACAGCGTATCCGCACCCAGCCAGTGGTGCTCGTGCGCGTGGGAGATAACCACTGCTTCCACCGGCTTGCCCAAAGATTCCGCCAGAGCCTTGAATTCCTTATTTTGCGGAGCATTGCCGGGCACATCGAAAATGACCAGACGATCCGTTTCCACAATCTGGGCAGCCCCACCCGTATTGGTTACATAATCATGCAGGGTGACGTTCCCCGCCTTTTTACTAATCACCTTTCCCTGAGTCAGAGAAAGATCGGCGGCCTGAGCCAGCCCGGTCATACACAGTACAGCTCCTGCCGCGACAGAAACCAGAATCTTGTTCATATCTTCCAGCCTTGGTTAAATGGTGTCGATTTTAGCATACCCTCGGCGCTTCCTTCGGAACATGCCTTGTAAGCGCCTCCTGACAATTGGTTCGATATCTAATTTTATCTCTAAAAAAATCCGGCCGTTTTGCCCGCCTGATTTTTATACGAGTAGACATCGAATCACCTGGTGAAAACATATTTAGTTCGACATCTAACAAATGTCAACTAAAAATTTTCCCTGTGCTGTTTTTTCTTCAAAATCTCCCCCTGCCCGTTCTGCGGTCGCTCTTCGGTTCCGCTCCGCGAACCCTTTCTTCCGCTCCTCATCTCTGCTCTCAATGCCTGTAAGCCTCGCTATGCTCGGCAACGGGCACGCCCCCTGCAGGGTTGCCGTCCTGGTCGGCCCCCTCCATGCCGCATTACTATGCGGCGGGGGCTCGTTGCTCCAAGCGCACCACGGCGCACGCCTCCGGCGATCAAGGTGTATACTCAACACCATTCTGCAACAGAGCCTCTGCGGTTCTGCCCTTTACACACGACAAAAGAATGCATATAGTAGCATCATAATCGAATGCGCTCGTGTTGGGAGCGCCGGTTTTCCTCTCGGTGGAAAGCCCCCTGGGGGCGCAATGGTTTCGACGGGGATGTGGAAGCCGGGGTTGCAGGTCGAGGCGCCGCTGGCCTCGTAAAAAGCGGCAACAAAAGTAATTGCCAACAACGATTACGATTACGCTCTCGCTGCGTAAGTAGCAGAGCACCTGATCACTTCGGTGATCACGTCGAACCGGCCGATGTCTGATGAGCCGGGGAGGCGACACTCTATCAGGCTGGCATCCGCGGGCGTCCACCGGCACGGATGCGAGGAGACACGGAGGACTGACCAAGGGCCGCCTGTTCAGGGGCCAAGCCTGAGGTGAACATCAAACCTGGACTAAACCTGTAGATGCCTTGCGTGGATCGTTCTCGGACGGGGGTTCGACTCCCCCCGCCTCCACCAACTAAATGTTTTTGTAGGACTTTGATTGTCGTTTGACGCAATCAAAGTCCTTTTATTTTAAGTGGTTAGCGTATTTATCTATCTTTGCTTGTCGTTATTTTTATTTGTCTGTCGCACGGGAACGGTATGCTTTTTGGTATGAGCATCAAAGCAGCATAGCGGAAATGCCTTCAAATGACATACCACCAGACAGAATTAAAAGTTCAGAAATTTTCTAAAATTAACCACGCTTGATTATGAGATGACTTCTAATGTATACAGAAAAAGAACGCCTATGGATAGATCTATCAGATA
>JAEXGX010000268.1 GCA_023450535.1 Pseudomonadota bacterium
CTTTTTACAGCGATCCGCAGGGGGAATGCGCAGTTTTTGGGCGCTTTGGAACTGCATGGGGTTGGTCATGCACTGGCGGTCGTAACTGGGGTAGGTCAGCAGATGCAGATCCCTGGAAAGCGCCATACGGCGTCCATGATCCATGCAATAGTTGCAGCGCAGGCAGGGCCGGATGTCCCCCTCCCGGCCTTCTTTGGCTTTTTTGACGAGTTCCGGGTCGGCCATGGCGGAACGGGCCATGAGTACATAGTCGGCCTGGCCTTTGGCCAGTACCTCTTTGGCCACAGCAGGATCGTAGACGCCACCCACAAGGCCGATGGGGATGGTCACGCCGGATTTTTTCACGATTTCGCTGGCCCAGGCATTGTGCGCCACGGGTTGGAAGCCGGTGGGGTGCTGCTTGGGGCGGGTCAGGGCATCGATACGGTGCCCGCAGGTGATATGGGCCATATCGATATACGGTTCAAAAATCTTGAGCTGTTCGGCGCATTCTTCCGGGGTGATGCCACCGGGAACGGCATCACTGCCGTTGATCCGCAATTCAATTAACATATTGTCGCCTACGGTTTCGCGGATAGCCTTGATGACCATAAGCGGGAAACGGCAACGGTTTTCAATGGACCCGCCGAATTCGTCATTGCGGTGGTTGGTCAACGGGGAAAGGAAATAGTTGAACAGCCAGCCGTGGCCGTAATGGAGGAGGATGCCGTCAAAATTGGCGATCTGCGCCCAATGGGCATATTCGCCGAACAACGCGGCCACCTCTTCCATATCTTCCCTTGTGGCGGCCTTTGCTCCCAGATGCGGCTCGTCGTCGGCGGAGATTTTTTTGAACCCCGCGCGCATGTAGGGGCCGCCGTGCATGTATTCCACAAAGGTCTTTCCGTTGAAGGCGTGCACGGCGCGTTGCAGGCGCTGGAAGTTCATCTGGTTGCAGGTTTTGGGATTCAGGTTGAACATGTGCTCGTGGCTGCCGTCTATCGGTACTTCCATGGGCAGGGTCACGCGCGAGAAGCCGCCCTGGATGTAACGCATCCAGTAGTCGATGCCAAAGGTATTGATGCGGCCGTCGCTGTCTTCACCGCCGCCCGTGGCCCCGGAGCCGATAGGCGCGACATTGAAGCGGTTATTGAAACGAACCTTGTTTTTACCGACATACAGAGGCTCGAAAAGATGGGGATATTTTTCCTTGTACACGGGTTTCATCCGAATATCCTTTGCCTGTGGGCGATGTAGGGTGGAAAGTGGAATTCTTGCCCGGCCTGCTCTCTCCTTCGGCCGGGGCGCGCGGCATGCCGTCAGAGCAATTTTGTCTGGACTGCCTCAGAACGCGATGCGCATGAGCGGGTAGCCGATGAAGGAAATCATCAGAATATTGAATATCCAGAAGAACGTGGCGTTTTTGATGACGGTTTTCTGGTGTATCCATTCCGTGTCGCCGTAGAGAATGGCCGAGGTAGTGGCTGCTGCGGGAGTGGCGATGCCCAGCGTGCAGGAGAGGATGACGCAGGAAAGAAGCGCCTGAGGATTCACGCTTCCGTTGGCTACGGCCAGGGTATAGGCAATGGGGGCAAAGGTGGCTGCGCAGGCGTTGTTGTTGGTGAGCTGGGTACACAGCGTGGTGGCCGTTACGACGATAAAGACCAGAAGCTGCCCGCTGAACCCGGCCAGAAGCGGTTCGCATACGCTGCCGATCCACTTGGTCACCCCTGTGGCCTCAAAGGCACCGGTGATCTTCAGTACGGCAATGACCAGAAAAATGGCGGGCCAGGCCACGGATTTGTGCATGATTTCCTTGAGGCCGATGCCTTCCCTGAAATTGAGCATCAGGTAGAAGCCGATGTAGGCGAGCAGAATGCCGTTGTTGCCCACGGCCTTGAGAAACCTGGTGATAGCCCAGCCTGCGGGGGTAATGTTGGGCAGGAGCAGCAGCACAATAAGCCCGACAAAGGACCACAGCACGGTTTTCTGATAGGGGGAAAGCTCTTCGCTGAAGCGCATGCATTCCGTATTGTTCCGGATGGGCGTCACATCGAGCTTCAGAACATACTTGATTATGAACAGGACGAAGAAAATGGAGAGCAGAAGCAGGAAGCCGACCACGGCCACATAGGCCGCCAGGTTGATTTCTCCTCCGTTGCTCAATTGGCCATAGATGCCGAACACAATGGCGGGCAGGCTTTTAAAGGGCAGCATCATGTAGGCGATGTCGGCCACGTAGAGCATGGCCAGAAGGATGATCATGGGAAAAACGTCGCCGGGCTTGTAGCCGTATTGCTTGCATACCTCTTTGACCAGAGGAAAGGCCACAAGCACGGCGGCGGTCATGGTCAGCATGGTGGCCAGCGCGCACATGGCCAGACAGAGCATGAAGATCAGCACATAGGGCCTGCCGGTCACGATGGGCACGCAAATGATACGCCGCGCCACATATTCGGCGATGCCCGCTGCGTTGATAATGCTGGCCACCATGCAGAAAAAGAGCAGTAACAACACGGTATTATTGCCGAAGGCGCTACCCAGCGTGGCATCCATGGGTTGCGGGAGCGTCAAGCCCAGAACCACCAGCCCGAGCAGAGAAGGCCAGATCATGTCGATAAACAGCCAGCCGTACAGTACGCCGAAGAAGACGCCGATAACGGCCAGCCCTTCGGTGTTGAGCCCTTCCGGCGGGGTTATGAACCGGAACGCAAGCATGATGATAATCATGGCGACCAGGTTCGCGTAGAATTTTGGACTGTTTTTGCTGATTGCAATACTCATATCCTTCCTCTTTATCATTAACAATGTTATCCATTCAGGTTTCATGGTCGGAATGAACTAATTCAATATGTGTGAAAAACACTATTTGCAGAATGTAAATTTGTACAAATACAAAAGGGGATATAGGAAAAATAAATATATGAAATATGATTTTACATATTAATATTAATGAAATTATTTCATTAATAATAGTTAATAGAAAAATGTAAGAGAAAAGAAAAATATTAATTGTCAATGGCTGGGTATCAGTCCGGCTTATAGCCGGAAAAGCGTTTTGTGTTGCACGGGAAGGCCGCTGCGCTTAACCTGAAAAACAGGGTGGCTGGGTAATAAAAGGGGGATACATGCGCTTGGAACAACTGGAATATTTCGTGGCCACGGCGGATGCCGGTTCCATCAGCGCGGCGGCGCAGCGCCTGGAGATTTCCCAGCCTGCAGTGTCGGCGGCGATCAGAAGCCTGGAAGAAGAGTTGGGCAGTGCGTTGCTTAAACGGGGGAATCAGGGGGTCAGACTGACACCGCTCGGCCGCCTGACCTGTGAAGATTCCCGCAAGGTGCTGGCCCTTGTGCGCACCATGCGTGCCAGAGGGCGGAATGCCGGAATAGGGGGGACGGCGCAGGTGTGTGCCCAGCCTTTGCTGTCGTTCCATCTGACCGGCACTATTATTCTGCCGTTTAAGGAGCTGCATCCGAACATTGACGTGTTCGTGCGCAACGTAAGCAATGCGGATATTATTCCGGAGCTGAAAAGCGGCGGCTCGAACATCGCGGTCACGCTGGTGGCGCTGGGGCTGAAAATCCGGGAACAGGCACGGAGCATGGGCTATGATATTGTGCCGCTGTACACCGACGAGCGGAGGATTTTTATCGGTGCGGGGCACCCCCTGGCAGGCAGGGAGACGCTGACGCCGGAGGATTTGCGCGGCTTGCGCATTGCCTACTATTCCCACGGGGCGGACAGTGTTTCCCGCCAGTACGCGCCGTATTTTGCCGGGGAATACCGGTTGGCAAACCGGGAGGATATTCTGGATCTGGTGCTGCGGAACGAGGCGGTGTTTATCCAGGCCGGGCACATGTTCCGGCACGATTACCGGGTGGCGAAAGGGATGATGGTGGAAAAGGAGATCCCCCTGCCGGATATCGACCACAGCGCGCCCATTGTGGCGATCCGCGTGCCGGAGCTTTCCCCGGCGGAGCTTTTGCTGTGGGAATACCTGATCGAAAATTTTTCAAACGGGCTGTGAAGGGAAATATTAGGCTGTGCTAACGTTTCCGGTTGAGGGCTAATCCACAGGGGGGGCAAGCCCAAGCTGGGCGGCAACCTTCGTTGCCGCAAAGGCAGCCCGTGTTCCACACGGGTGAAAGGCGCCCTTCGGCGCAGGCTGGCTACGTTACGCCTTGTTGCGGCTTCGCCGCCCCAAGGC
>JAEXGX010000281.1 GCA_023450535.1 Pseudomonadota bacterium
GAACTAGAGCACATGGCGCAGATCGCGCTTTCCTGTGACTTCATCCTGACGCAACAACTCTTCAATTACGGCCCCTGCAATACCGGACAGCTACGCGCCCGGCTCTCCTCCGGAAAAACGCTTCTGACTTTTTCCGCACCGGATTTCGGAGCGTATTTTCCCGATGTATGCCACCTTTCCGGTAAAACACGGCTTCGTATTAATCCCGTACTGGATTGGGACAGCCGAATTTTTTTCGCCTGCTTCGTCAAGGGCGTTTCCATTTTCGATGTGGAACAAATCTACCTGACCCATCCCATGTTCGGGCAGAAAGCCTTGCTGGCCAACGCAGCCACTGCGCTGGAGCGTTACGCAAAACGGGAACAGGGGGTGGACATTCCCACCGGGGATTATGTGGCACGCCACTATACCGCGCGGCGCTTGTTTTACAGCGACATGCACCCGGCGGACGAGGTATTGGCCCTGTTGCGCAATCGTGTGCTGGATGCCCTCAAGCTTCCGCCTCTTCCTGAAAACGCACCACTTGAGGTAGAAAGTTTCGGTTTCAATCGCTGGCCCGTCATCACCCGGGCGCAACGCCTGTTTCGCTTTCCGGGGCAGGAATACTTTCTGCTGGCCAATGTGCGCCATAGTATTGAAGACGTCGCCATGTCCTACTACAGCTTTTACGACTTCCATCCCCACGTGGTGGAAGCGAATCTGCCGCTCGCGGAAGGAGTGCTCTAAAATGTGCGCGGGTCACAGAACGCAGGGAGGAACCATAAAACCGTGCCGCTTCAGAATCGCGCGCCCGTGCTCGGACAGTAACGCGTCCCGCAGGGCAAAGCCCCGTTCCGTCAGACAGGCCAGCACGTATTCCGCCCTGATATTGAATTGTTCAGGAATCTCCAATACATCAACATTACCACGGGCACGCAGCAACGGCGCGTAGCTCGCATAGCCTACAACCACATCAGCCAACCCCGAACACAACAAAAATTCCGCGCCCGGCACACCCGGAGGCGGCAGGGGAGAGTCTTCTCCTCCCATCAGTGCACGGGCGCGTTCCTTCAGCTCCCGCCCCCAACCAAACCGTTCCCGCTCCAGGCGGTCGAACAGCTCCACGGCATAATCTCCTCCCGGATCGCGGCCCGGCGTGGAGGTGCCTACAACGGCCTCAGCGTCGTCAAGAGCGTCTGCCCATCCCTTATAGGTTCCGGGGCGGACAGAAACACAGAGCCTGTTAGCGGCAAAAGTTCGCGTTTCAAGCGCCATTCCTTGTTCCAACAGGCAACGGGGATGCTCACGGTTAGCAGAGGCAAACAAATCACACATGGCCCCACTTTCGATCTCCCCACGCAAAAAACCGGCCGGAGCAAAGCGCCAACGTACACGCATTATCCCGTCATGTTCAAGTTCGTTCCCCAATTCCATCAACGCTGTGCGCAAACTGCCCGCAGCAACGGCCTGTACTTCATTCATTTTCCCCTCCTTCCAGATGGACCCGGCATGTATACCCCTCCGGCGTTCTCCGTACCAGCACAGGAATGCCGTACAGCGCGCTCATGCGTTCGCCGGTAATGATTTCTTCCGGCCTGCCACTTGCTTCCATGCCGTCACGGCCCAGAATGGCCACCCTATCCCCCACCAGCAGGGCGTGATCAGGAAAATGGGTAGTCATGACAATACCAACGCCCGAAGCCGCCAGTTTTTTCAATATTCCGAGGAATCTGTACTGGTGCCCATAATCCAGATGGGAAACAGGTTCGTCCAGAAGCATCATGCACGGTTCTTGCGCCAGAGCGGCGGCCAGCATGACAAGCTGCCGTTCGCCGCCGGAGAGCTCCGTGATATTCCGAGCTGCAAGATGCCCGATACCCAAAAATTCCAGCGCGGCAAGGGCCTTTTCCCGATCCTTTGCGCCGGGAACCCCCATATACGGCAAATGCGCCGTACGCCCCATGAGCGCAACCTCCAAGGCAGAAAATGAAAAAAGCGGAGCGTGCGACTGGGGCAAATAAGCCAGCATACGCCCCATCTCCCTTCGGGAAAATAAGACGATATCCTTGCCGTTACACAACACCCGGCCCGCATTCAAGGGCAGAAACCCGGCCATACTTTTGAGCAAGGTGCTTTTCCCTGCTCCGTTAACGCCCAAAATACAGAAGATTTCCGGCGAGCGGACCACAAACTCCACCCCGCGAAAGACAGTTCTCCCTTTTTCATAGGCGAATTCCGCTCCTTCCACCCGTAACTCCATCTCCATCCCGTCCTTTACCATCCGGTTCTCCTGCGCAGCATGAACCAGGCAAATACAGGCGTTCCCACCAAAGCCGTCACCACTCCGAGAGGAATTTCCGCTTGCGTCAGAGTCCGGCACAAATTGTCCATCAACACGAGATAGGACGCACCAAGTGAAAAACAGGCAGGCAGAAGCTTGCGAAAATCCGGCCCCACCAGCATGCGGGCAAAATGCGGGATTACCAGCCCCACCCAACCCACGATACCGCACAAACTGACAGAGGCGGCAGTAATCAGCGTACAGCAGAACACCACGACGATCCGGTCGCGCCGCACTTCCACGCCAAAGGCCGCAGCCTCATCATCGCCCATGCACAACAGATTCAGGCGCCAGCGGTACAGAAAAAGCAGCCCCACGCCTGCCGCAAATAAAGGAACCGACATCGCCAGTAACGGCCCCTTGACCGCAGCCAGACTTCCCATTAACCAGAATACAATGGCGGGTAATTTTTCAAAAGGATCCGCCACATATTTGAGCAGGGATATCAGCGCCGCAAAGAAGGCCCCTACCACAATGCCCCCCAACACCAGAGAAACCGCCGGCCCTTTGCCTCTGCCCCCGATAATGAAGGTCAGAGCCACGGCCAGTAAACTGCATGCGAACGCGCCGATATAAATAACGAGAACATTGGTGGAAACAACGATGCCCAACGCCGCCCCGAAGCCCGCTCCGTTGGAAACGCCCAACGTATACGGCGAAGCGAGGGGATTGCGAAAAAGCCCCTGAAAGGCGGCCCCCGACATGGCCAAAGCCGCTCCCACCAGCATGGCCGCCAGAACGCGGGGCAGACGAACATACAATAAAAGATTGGCTTCCAGCTCGTTCCAATCCGGCGTCAAGGGCAACATCTGCCCCGCCAGGATGCGGCATATCCGTTCCAGCGAAAGAGGGTACTGCCCCACACCGAGGGACCATCCCAAACAAACGAACGGCAGGAAGATGAAAAAAAGCGGCAGGAGCCGGTTCAAGCCCCCGCCGTTTCGCCGTTCGACGCTCTTAAAGCGTAGTTTCATATTCAACGCCATAGAAGGTCCGGTAGAAATCCTGCACCATAGCGTCCAGATCGACATCCTTCATCCGTTCCGGATAAAAGAGTTTCGCCAGCCAGATCTCTCCGAGAATGATGGATTCCGGGCAGGGATGCCCCCACGGTTTGGAATACTCCGGAGCGATATGCAGTCTGCCGTTCCTCACCGCATCTATTTCTCGCCACGCCGGGTCGGAACGAATCTGATCCAGCACGGGAGCATAGCGGCTTTGTACAAAAATGACCTCGGGATTCCAGGCCGTAATCTGCTCCATCCCGGCCTGCACATACCCCTTAAGTGACTCCGCCACGTTATAGGCTCCGGCGTGTTCCAGTGCTGCTCCTACATACTTGCCCGTACCGTAGGTGTACATATCCGGGTTGGCCATGAACACTTTCACCCTCTGCTTCGGGTCCAGCGTCTTCATCCGTTCCGCCAGCAAACCCCGGCTTGCCATAATGCGCGCCACCAGTTTTTCCGCGCGTTTTTCCGCGCCGGTCACCTTTCCGATAAGCCGTACTCCCTGCACTATACCTTCGGTATAGGCCGCGTCGGGGTCCACCAGTTCCGGATGAATGGTGGAAGCCTGCTCTCGATCGGCGACGTACAGGCTGATGCCGATCGCCGGGATCCCCAGGCTGTCCAACTGTTCAATAAACTGTTTGGGCAGTTGATGCGCAAAGAACACAACGTCCGGCTTGAGCGCGGCGACGGATTCCACATTGACCGCGTTCAAGCCGCCGGGCGTAGGCAGTTCATTCAGACGGGGATAGACTTTTTCAATATAATCGCCCAGAAGTCCCT
>JAEXGX010000349.1 GCA_023450535.1 Pseudomonadota bacterium
CTTTGTGGAGTATGTGGATTTCTTCCACCAGATATACTCCTTGACATTCAACATCTCCAACCGGCGCTGAGATTCCCGTCTCTCTTTTTCACTGACTGCAAAGCCCGGAAATGCCACACGCGACACTTCCGGGCTTTGCTGATTCTTTCCCCCGTTCCAAAACATTTTACCCGAACATTTCAAAGCCAGAAGCAGTTTAATATTAAACCTATACATAGCCGGGACACGATGTCCCGGCCATTGCTTTCATACCGCAAGTGGATTGCAGTCACTTTTGAAATAGCGAACTCTTCGCGTGCCGTTAGCTCTTGGCCTGAGACGCCTTACGGAGAAAGGAGCAGAGACACGTTTCTGCCCTGTTCAACTCCATGAGCAATTTTAAAGTTAAATTGCTCTTATTTCATTTCTCAACGAACATTGCGTTTTCATTGAGAGGCAAAGACACGAAGAATGTTCATTTAACGCTGCGATCAGCTTACATTTTCCGGGTGTCAGTGTAAGCTGACTCCTCATTCCTGTTCCAGCATTTCATAGATTAAAATTAGAATAAATTGCTCGTATGAAGGAATGTTGATGAATCTCCTGCCGTTGTGGGCCGCTTTTTCTTTCCTCACCCGCCTTGTGCCGTCGCGCCTTTTCAGCGAGCGCGACATGGCTGCGTCCATGGCCTGGGCGCCGTTTGTCGGATTTACCCTGGGCGTATTGTCCCTTGCCCCTGTGTTTGCGGGTATTGCCCCGTCATCGCCTGCATTGCGCGCCCTTATCTGGATAAGCGTCATGGCCTGGGCCACACGCGCGCTGCATTGGGATGGATTGGCCGACTGCATGGATGCCTGGGGCAGTGGAGCTCGCGGAGAAAAATTCCAAACCATCCTCAAAGACAGCCGCTGCGGAAGCTTCGGTGTTTTGGCCATAGTCCTGACTTTGGCATTTCAGGTAACAGCCTTGGCTCACCTTTTTGCCGGGCCTTTGCCCGATGCCTGCCAGATCGC
The DNA here is from genome assembly GCA_023450535.1 of Pseudomonadota bacterium. Lineage (GTDB taxonomy): Bacteria > Desulfobacterota > Desulfovibrionia > Desulfovibrionales > Desulfovibrionaceae > Mailhella. Next base: position 993 of record JAEXGX010000349.1, read on the forward strand.
GCTGCTTGCCCCGGCCTGGGGCAGAACAAATATGCTGTTTCTGCCCGCGCTACTCCCACCGAGCTCGGTTTCCACTCTCGGCCGGATCATGGCGCCCGGTTGTACCCTGCGCCTGGCCTGCGCCTGGCTGGCGGCTCTGCTCATCATCTGTACTATTTTTACAGGCATGCGCGTGACCATGACCGCTCTGGCTCTTTCCCTTACCGCCCAGTTTTTTTTGTACCGCCTGGCCCGGCGCGAAAATGGCTTTAATGGTGATTTTCTCGGAGCATCCTGCATATTTTGCGAAAGTGCGCTGCTCATTTCCCCCCTGCTCTGAAAATCGTTTCCAGAAAAAGCACTCCTTACCCTTGATTATCTGTCGAATCGGCGTTAGTTAAAAGGCATGGAACTACTGGAACTGTTAGAACAACGAGTGGAAGCCCTGCTTTCCGAAGTGGAAGGCCTCCGCGATGAGAATTGCCTCCTCCTTGAGGAAGTGGCAACTCTTCAGCATAAGGTTGAGGATACCGACGAATTGCGTCGTCAATTGGCACAGGAACAAGAAGTGCGGGCTGACGCGCTGGCTCGGGTAGATAAGCTGTTGAAGCGTATCGAGGGCACACTTGCCCACAACGAAGCTTCAACACAGGCATAGCACCGCCCTCGGGCGGTTCGCGCCATGCAAAACTATAACCTCAACATCTTTGAGCTGGAAGTCTCTTTCAAGACGGAAGCGGAGCCGGAGCGGGTGCAAAAAGCCTGCGCCTACGCCGAAACCCTGTATGAGGCACTTAAGCTCCACGGAAGCCATTTGGGCAGAGACAGACTGCTGACGATTCTCGTATTGGGAATCACAGACGATTTGTTACAACTGAAACAGCAGACCGCAGAACGGGATGAACGCCTGAAAGCGCTGCTGGAGTTCATAGACAAGCAGGAACATCCGGTCACGCCCGAAGGCTGACCGAATGCAGGAATTCCCTGAAATGTTCGTGGGATGCGACGGTGCCGGCCTCACATTCGTCGTTAGGGAGCCGGTCGCCGAAGTGGTGTTCATGCCCGGTTCGCCGGGAAGTCTGAAGCTTTGGCCAGGCCCCCACCCTGGGACACCAGGTCTCGTGCTCGCGCATCTCACGGCATTTCGGGGATCTTTTTTCCATATCGTCTTTTTGTAGCAAGCGATCCGCTTCACGCGGGTCGTGCTCTCTTCCTTTGCTTCCCGGCCATGCCGTGGTTCCATCCCGCAGGCGTGCGATTGCCCGCCACCGGGGCTGTTTCGGCATGCAATCGGGCATATGCCCGTTAACATAGCGAGGGGAGAATCATGATCATCAGTGTATTTTTTCTCGGCCTGGGCATTGCCGGCGTTCTTATTGCCGGCCTGCTTGCAGGCTGTTTTGTTCAACGCCACCTGAATACAAAGCGCATAGGCGATGCCAATGATCTGGCTCGCCGCATTGTCGAAGAAGCCCGCAAGGAAGCCCAGGCCCAAAAGAAAGAAATTCTGGTGCAGGGGCAGGACGAGCTTTTCAACCAGAAGCGGGAACTGGAAAACGAATACAAGGAACAGGAACGGGAGCTGAAAGGTCGCGAAAAGAAACTGCAGGATATGAGCGAGCGCATGGAAGAAAAAATGGAGCGCCTCACTCAGAAGGAACAGGATCTGCTGTTGCAGGAACGCGATCAAACCCGTAAGGAACGCCACCTCGAAGAACAGGAAGAAAAGCTTTCCTCCCAGATGGTAGAGCAGGAACGCCGCCTTCAGGAAGTTTCCGGTCTTACGGTGGAAGAAGCCAAGACGCGCCTTTTTGAGGAAATTGAATCCCGTACCCGGCACGAAGCTGCCAAGATGATGCGCCATATTGAGAGCGAAGCGCGTGAGGCCGCCGACCGCAAAGCACGGGAAATTCTTGCATGTGCCATCCAACGCTACGCCGGCGATTATGTGGGCGAACAGACCGTCACCGCCGTGACCTTGCCCAGCGAAGACATGAAAGGGCGGATCATCGGCCGTGAAGGACGCAATATCCGCGCTCTGGAAGCCGCTACCGGCGTTGATCTGATTATCGACGACACACCCGAAACCGTCATTCTTTCCGCCTACAGTCCCATCCGCCGCCAGGTGGCGCGTATGGCATTGGAACGCCTCATCCAGGACGGCCGCATCCATCCGGCCCGCATTGAAGATATCGTGCACAAATGCGAGCAGGAACTGGACGTGCAGGTACGAGAAGTGGGCGAACAGGCCACGTTTGACGCTGGCGTGCACGGTATCCACCCCGATATCGTACGGCTGCTCGGCCAACTTAAATACCGCACCAGCTTCACCCAGAACGTGCTTCAGCATTCTCTTGAGGTGTCTGCGCTGTGCGGCATGATGGCCGCCGAGCTGGGCATGGATATCAAGCGGGCCAAGCGCGCAGGATTGCTGCACGACATAGGCAAGGCCGTAGATCACGAAGTGGAAGGCTCCCACGCCGTTATAGGTGCGGATATCGCCAAAAAATACGGCGAAGGCAAGGATATCATTCACGCCATTGCCGCCCACCATGAGGACGTCCGGCCTGAGACCGCCATGGCGGTTCTGGTTCAGGCGGCGGACTCTCTGTCCGGAGCACGCCCCGGTGCACGCAAAGAATTGCTGGAAAACTACGTCAAGCGTCTGGAAGATCTGGAAAACATTGCCACGGCGTTCGACGGCGTTTCCAAGGCCTACGCCATTCAAGCCGGACGCGAACTCCGCGTTATGGTCAATTCCGATAACGTGGATGATGACTCCACTTACTTGCTGTGCAAGGATATTGCGGGCAAGATTGAAGAAAACCTTACATACCCCGGCCAAATCCGCGTTACGGTCATCCGCGAGCGCCGCGCCGTGGGTTTTGCCAAATAGAGTCGCCGCTATGAATTCACCTTGTACCGTCTCTCTCGATTTCAGGCCCGATTTCTCCCACCCGTCCGCCCCGCAATGCGCAGGGCGGGCCTTGGTGGCTGCCATTGCCCAGGACGCCACCAGCGGCGAAGTGCTCATGTTGGGCTGGATGGACGAAGAAGCCTGGAACGCCACCCTCGCAACCGGTGAAGCTCACTACTTCAGCCGTAGCCGCGCAAAGCTCTGGCACAAGGGAGAAAGCTCCGGCAATGTGCAGAAAGTCAGGGCTATTCGTCTTGACTGCGACGCGGACGCCGTGGTGCTGGAAGTGGAACAGATCGGAGGCGCAGCCTGTCACGAAGGATATCGATCCTGTTTTTTCCGCCGGGCGGAGCTTTTACCAGAACCCCCTACAGGCAGAGAAGTAAAGATTTGTTGCCCCCGTATTTTTGATCCTGCCAAGGTTTATGCCTAGAGCAGTGAAACATTGAAATTATGCCTGACAAAGACACGATGTTCCGGCCCACCGATTTCACGCCGCAAGTGAATTGCGCCTGTTCCGGCTTTACACGGAGCCTCGTTTCACTCGATTTTATAGAGCATTTCAATGTGGAAATGCTCTCTCTATTTTAATCATTTTGTTCTTTTAAAGGAGTTGCGCTCATGTCTGCCCCTCGTCAGATCAAACTCGGCATTCCCAAAGGCTCTCTTGAAGAGGCTACCATTTCTCTGTTTGACAGAGCCGGGTGGAAAATCCGCAAGCATGTGCGCAACTATTTTCCGGATATCAACGACGTGGATATTACCGCCCGTCTCTGCCGGGTACAGGAAATTCCCGGCTATATCCGGGACGGCGTGCTGGATGTGGCCCTGACCGGCAAAGACTGGCTGCTGGAAACCGGTGTGGATTTTGCCGATGACCGGAAAGGCGATGCGGGCGGAGAAGCTCCGGTCCGCATGGTGTCGGACCTTGTCTATTCCAAGGTGTCCAACCGCCCTGCCCGCTGGGTACTGGCCGTGGCCGGGGATTCCCCCTACCGCAGGCCCGAAGACCTCGCAGACAAGCGGATCTCCACGGAACTCAAGGGCGTAACCACCCGCTATTTTGAGAAACTGGGGATTCCCGCGCAAATCAGTTACTCGTGGGGCGCAACGGAAGCCAAGGTAGTGGAAGGGCTGGCCGATGCCATTGTTGAAGTGACGGAAACGGAAACCACCATCCGCGCTCATGGCCTGCGCGTCATTGACGAAGTGCTGGTCACCAACACTGTGCTCATTGCCAATCGTGACGCCATGCGCGATCCGTTCAAGCGGGCCAAAATCGATCAGATTGATCTGTTGCTTCAGGGCGCATTGCGGGCGGAAAGCCTGGTCTGCCTCAAAATGAACGCCCCTTCTGCCAGACTGGATGAAATTCTGAACCTGCTGCCCGCCCTCAATTCTCCCACAGTAGCCAGCCTGCGCGACCCGGCGTGGCTGTCTCTGGAAACCGTGGTGGACAGTAACCTGGTACGCGATCTCATCCCCCGCCTGCGCAAAATCGGCGCGGAGGGCATTCTTGAATACAGCCTGAATAAGGTTATTTAGGGAGGGGCGCTGCCCTTCCATGCCTCCCCGCAAGGGGCTTCAAGCCCCTTGATCCCCATTTGACCGCGCTCGCGTTGAGCAAGAGAGGAATGCCGACACAGCCTTCTCTCCCTTGAGCTCAACGCGAGCGCGGTCTTCATGAGGGGTGCAGGGAGAATCAGTTCCCCTGCCAAATTTTGGAGCGAACCCCCAATGCCTGGGGCCGCGCCTAATTCCGTTCCGGGTCCTGCCCGAATGTTTCCTTCATGAGCAGGCACATTACAAGGGCGATGACGAAATTGCCCACCAGTACCCAGGACGCGGCGGCAAAGGCCGGGCCCGAAGTCCCGCTTTCCAGAGCAGCCAGGGCCAGCACAAGCGCGAACAATTTTTGCACGACAATACTCCACAGAGGCTGAAGCATGTTCATGCACCCGGACGCCGTACCAACCAGACGCAACGGGAATATCTCACGCAACATGGAGAAGGCCATGGGCGCGGTCGCACAGGTACCCAAAGTAAAACCTATCATAATCGCATAGGCGGCAACACCGGAAGGATTAGCGCAAAAAGCCATACCCAACGCGGTAAGCAGTCCGCAGCAGGTTCCGAAAAACAAGGGTTTCTTCCGACTTTTGAGCCATGTGTCAGACAGCCAGCCCGTCAACGGCTGGGCGGTCAGGGCCAGTAACGATCCCACGGTCAGTACGAGGGAAGCTGCTTCCTTGCTCAGCCCGCATCCCTGCATCAGATACGGTCCCCACAGCAGGGAAATCATGGCGAAATAGCCTCCCATGCTGCACATGCACCACAGCGCCACAGGCCAAAAAAAACGAGTCTTTAATACTTCCCCGATTCCCCTGACCAAAGCAGAGGGCGAAGCCTTTTTGCGCGGCGCCGTTTCGGGCGTCGGAGTATCGCGCACAAAAATCCAGATCAGTATCGCAAATGCCAGAGTCAGAACGCCCGCGCCCACAATGGGGACACGCCAACCGAAATGCGAACTGAGAAAGGCCAGCGGCGGCGCGGCCAAAATCCCCCCCAGTCCGCCGCACCCGAGCAGCACAGAAGATGCCCGCCCGAAGCTGGCGGGGGGAAACCACGCGGCCAGCAACACCATGCA